>NZ_JBFUGX010000033.1:0-13176 GCF_056402675.1 Polaromonas sp. P3_C2
CTCATGCCCTATCACACCGCCGACCGCGGCGCCGCCTACAGTCCCCAAGGCACTGCCACCCGTAAGAGCCGCGCCAGCCACACCGCCTACACCGGCGCCGATGGCGGTGTTTTTCTCCTGAGTCGTCATGCCGCTACAGCCCGCCAGGCCGGCAAGCACTACCGCACAAAGTGCAGTTTGTTTGATTCCAATCATTTCAGTCTCCTTGAGAACGTTAATGAAAGTGAAGAGAAAATGCCGCTTGATCACGCCGCCAACTCCTCTTCACGTGAATGAATCGCACACGGTTACCGGCTGCACGCCGGGGTGGCTTTTCATTGCTGGTGTCTTCATGCTAGGAGGCTGCGGGTTCGGTGGTGTAGGACGAACTCCCGATATCGGTACGTACTACGCCCGGTACCTCCGGAGGAAATTTCGCATGCAAATCACGTCCGGACCACTTCTCAAGCCTGAACAGGAGCGCACGCGCAGCGGGACGCAAACGCGCGTCATCCCATCAAGCGTCTCAGCCCCGGCGCGCCGCCTCTATCGCGGCGACGTCAATCTTTTTCATGGTCATCATCGCGTCGAACACGCGCTTGGCCACCTTGGGATCGGGGTCGGCTATACCGTCAGTGAGCGCGCGCGGAGTGATCTGCCATGACAGGCCCCACTTGTCCTTGCACCAGCCGCATTCGCTTTCCTGCCCGCCATTGCTGACGATCGCGTTCCACAAACGGTCGGTTTCGGCCTGATCATCGGTGGCAATCTGAAAAGAGAATGACTCGTTATGCTTGAAGAGCGGGCCACCGTTCAGCCCGATGCAGGGAATGCCGGCGACGGTGAACTCGACCGTGAGCACGTCACCCTGCTTGCCGTCGGGGTAGTCACCCGGTGCATAAAAGAGTTTGCCGACAGTGCTGTCGGGGAATGTTTTGGCATAGAAGTTTGCGGCCTCGACGGCACCACCGTCGTACCACAGACAGATCGTGTTCTTGCTGGTCTTTTTGCTGGCCATGTCGTGTCTCCTGAAAGGTTGGGTATTCGGCACCCGGCGCCCGCCACGGTGCAAAGAACCCCCATGGTATCCATCCTGCATACCTGATTTGTCGGATGGGACTGATGCCCTTGTAGGGATACGCCGATGCCCCAATGACAGCTGTGTGTTTGCCTATGCTCGTTCATATTGAGGAGGCGGTTGGCAGACTGGCCGCCTAGAATCAGTTTGCAGGCTCAGGCCCTTCCTTTCTTATCAAACTGAAACCCAAAGAATTCTTCATGCGTTACGCAGTCATCCTGTCAACATTGCTTCTTTGCTCCGCCTGCAGCAAAACATCGTCCCCACCCGCCGCCGTCATCCCGCCCAGAGTGCCCGCCACCACACCCGCCGCTACCACTGCCAATGCCACTGCGCTCGTATTACCCGACACAAAAGAGGCGACGCAAGCATTCCTTCTGATGATGGAGATGCAAGAGTACAAAACCGCTGAACTCAAGCTCGGCACCTGCATCCCGGCTGTTGATGCCAAGTACTCAGGTCAAATCGCCTGCACGGTGTCACTAAAAATTGGGGCTGGAAGTTCTGAAACCCAGGCAGATTTTTACCGTCGTGGTAATAAATGGGTGGCCCAACCGAGCAGCTCGCAAGATAGGTTGCCGTTTCCGGATCCCAAGCTTTGAACGTGATGACTAACAGTGTCGCTCTGCGGCCGAGTCTGGCCGCCGGCCATCTTCAACGCCACGCCTCAAGATGAAAATTTGCGCCGAATGTCAGTCGCCTGCCCCAGATGCACTTCTGGCGTGTTCCGCCTGTGGCTGCGGCATCTTCGTTGAACCAGATGCCCCGAACACCGAGAAGCGTGCTGATTCAGATTTCGTCGTGCTGCTTAAATGGTCGCTCGGCTACTTGCTATCTGCGGTGCTGTTGGGCGTGGTCACATCCATTTTGGCGAACATGCTGTTACGCAGCGGTCTCAGAGCGGCGGCAGAGGGAATGGTCACATCGCCCATCATGTTAATTCCTGTTCTCACGATACTGTTCTTTGCGTTCTATTCAAGTCGCTATCACAACCCCATCGCCCGGGCCGGCGCGCTGTACCTGGCAATCTCGGTTCTTGGACTCGGTGTGCACTTGCTAAGCTCCGGGCGCCCGGCCGAGTACATTGCCGCCGCGGCAAGCACCCTTTTCTTTGGACTGATTGGCACTGCCATCGCCTTCTTCTTCAGGCGGAAGGAGCCATAAGGCAAAACCCGCGCTCCCACCACCCCAGGCACAAACCGCCTATTGCACGTGGCATTCCCGCCGCAGTAAGGCCAGCGCGTCGTGTAGCGCATGAGCGGCATCGCTTTGCAGCGTGGCCTGCGCCTCTTCTACAAAGTCATCCCACAAGCTAGCGTAGGCGTCCTGGTGCTGCACCGGCGCGTGGTCCACGATGTACTCGTGGGCCAGCGCGGGCTTGAACCCGGATTTGCGGATCTTGCGCAGCAGGGTCGCGGCGCTTTTCTCGGTCAGCAGGGTCTTGGGCGCGGAGCCGGCGGCCACGCACAGGAACAGGGTCAACAGCGAACCATCGTCCGCATTGCCGCCGGTCACCTTGCTCCACACAGCGGATGCCTGACGGTCATGGTGATCGACCTCGTTCAGGCCGTCTTCAACCCAGAAATACCGGCCCATGAAGGCCGGGCTGCGGTCAAACAGCTGGCGCGGCGGCAAGGTCGCGTCGAGTATTTTTGGCGCGTCGGCCATCACGGACTGACGCACTGCCTCCACCACATCCCGCAGGTGGGCAGGCAGCTTTTTCGGAACGGCGAGCGGTAGCGCCGCCGGATCAGCCTCGTGTTTTTTGCGCAAGGCGGCAATCATCTTCTCGAACGCGACCCAGTCGGGCATCTCGGTGCGGCCCGTCGCCAGCACCAGCAAGGCGGTGCGAATCACCGCTTCGGCATCCTTGCCCGCGTCTTCGAGTTCGGCGGCGTCCATGCCCAGCTCTCCGGCAAGCCAGATGGCCGAATCCACAACCTGCGCCACATGGCTGCGCCTGGCAAGTTCGGCCTGGTAGTCGGCCAGGTTGCGCAGCGACCATTTGGCCAGCAGCGGAATGTGCCCGTCGGTGAAGCCGCCGCGTTCATTCATGCCGAAGTGGCTGTTTTGCGGCATGGCGATCAGGGCTTTGAGCATGTCCGAGCCACCCTTGGAGCGCGACAGCAGCGAGAAATCGCGCAGCGATTCAGCCGCTTGGTGGAGGTCCCCCTGGCAGGAATGTTCGAGGTACAGGCTGATCAGGTTCACCATGCGGTCACGGGCTTTTTCAAGGTCCGGGCGCAGGAACTCATTGCCGAAATAACGCGCAATCTGCACCATGCCCTTGGGGCCTTCGACCCGCATGGCTTCGATTTTTTCGGCATCGATGATGCCGTGCTGCACGCCGTATTGCAGTGCCTTTTCAAAAAAGGCGCGCGTATCGTAGAGCGAGATGACGGAAGGCGACGACATGGGCGTTTGCAAATTCAGATCGCCGATTCCTCGTCGGACTCACGCGCCGTCGGCGTGGCCTTGCCGCGATCGGTGTCGCCGGTCTCAACCTTGCCGTCGTCGTCCTGCACATCGTCCTCATTCTCTTCATTCTCCTCATCGGAAGCCGCCTTGTGCGCACTGCCCTTGGCGCGCAGCACCATCAGCGTTTCAATGAACAGGTCAGGTAGTTCGTAACGCAGCAGCCAGGCGAGCTGCATCCAGTCCTGGTCGGCGATCTCATCCAGCTGGACACGTGGCCTTTCGTAGGCCGAGGCCAGCAGCGCGGACTGGGACAGCATCTTGCCGTACTCGTCGGCCAGCTCAAAGCTGCCGCTGCGCGCAAAGGCCTCGACGCGGCTCCACTGGTCGGAAAAGTAATCAGCGAGGGCTTCGCTGCCACCGTCCAGGTCGCCAATCGCGGTGAGAAATTCCAGCGGGTCAGCGTCCTCCCGGAAGATCACCGCATTGACCATGCCACGCAGGTGCGTGCGGGTCAGGTCCTTGTAGAGCTTTTCAATCACCACGGCACGGGCAAACTGCGCGGGCGTGACCAGCAGGCTGACCACCGACTCCTTGGAGTTGTCGTACTCGCGAATGACGGCCAGGACGTCCTTGGGCGGCAACTGCTCCAGCACCACCATCAGCGCTGCATCACCTTCGGCGTCGGCCAGCCCGACCAGTGCAGCCTCGGCGCCGACGATGTCGCCGGCCGCAATCAGGCTTTGGGTTTTTTCGATCAGGGCGAGATGTGTTGTCATCAGTGTTTTACCTTCCAGGTCATGCTTGCTTGCGTCAGTCTTTGGCGTCAAAGCCCTGCTGGACCAGCCAGTCGGAACCTGCCTCGTGGCGTGCCCGGGCATCGGCGCTTTGCTCACGATCGTCATCGCCCTCAAACATCACCAGGGCGCCGTCACCGTTCTCATCACTGTCTTCGTCGTCATCGCCGTCACCATCTGCTTCGGCGCTCACGATGGACGCGGCCACCGGCAGACCGGCCATGTATTCCAGCCCCGCCGTCAGCGTCAGGAATTTCTCCCCGCCGGGCGCCTGCAGAACGATGTGCGCCAGGTCCTGAGCCCAGGGCGCCAGCACAAAGCCATCCGCCAGGCTGGCCCAGGCCGGAAAGCCGTCGGTCTCGACATCGTGGGTGAGCAGGTGTTCCATCACGTTTTTTTCCGTGAAATCAAACCCCTGGTGAAACACCACCGCCACCATCTCGGGGCTGGTGTCCATCATCTGGACCAGAAAGGCCATCTCCTGGCGTTTGCCGGCCAGGCGCTGGTGCAGCACGTCACGCCCCTCGGAGTCGAATCGCAGGTCGTCCATCTCGGACTGGTAGGCCGAACGCAGGTCGAGGAAATAGGGGGAGACACTCATGCTGCCGGGTTTTTCATGGGGTGTTCTTCTTTCGGTCAGCGAGGGTCACAGCAGTGGGTTGAAATAATCGGCCCAGATCACACGCGCCGTGTCTATCGGGCTGTCGAGCAGGTTGCGACGGCGGTTGTCGTCATAGGCCTGGCGCTTGTCCGCATCCGACAGCACCTCATAGGCCTGCTGCACCGCCCTGAAACGCTCAGGCGCCTCGGGGTTGGCATTTTTGTCCGGGTGCCAGAAGGAGGCTTTCTGGCGAAAGGCTTTTTTGACATCGGCCAGCGTTGCTGCGCTGTCCAGGCCGAGGGCGGTGTAGTGATCAGTCATGCAAAGGTGGCTGTGTCCTGGACCGCAGACAGGGAGCTGCACGGCATGTTGAAGACTCACGAAGTGAGGGGGAGTCGCCGGCGCGCGCGGCGGAGGGATCAAGGATTATGCCTGTCTGGCGGCGTGCAGGCTGGCGGCGGGAAAATGGCCTTGGTTCGCACTTGCCGCCAGCCCGATCAACATCTATTGCTTATCAATGCAGCCAGCCTCACCTTGGACGCGGCGATGCGGGCCCCGAGCTGCGTCGGATCGGGTATTCTCTGACGGCGCCGAGTCCAGCAACTAGTGTTCTTGTCGAGCGCTGGAATAACGACCACGCAATCCCCACCCGCAAGATGCCCCATACGCAGAAAAATTTTGTGAGGGAAGCTCTTTGAGCGACTATAGACCTGACATTGACGGGCTTCGCGCCATTGCAGTCCTGTCAGTCATCAGCTTTCACGCCTTCCCGACGTGGCTTGAAGGAGGCTTTGTAGGCGTTGACGTTTTTTTTGTCATCTCGGGATACCTGATCTCCCGCATCATCCTCACCTCCCTCCATACGGGGCAATTCAGCATCCTTGGTTTTTATCAACGGCGAGTGCTGCGAATTGTGCCGGCGCTGACGGTCGTCCTGATCGCCGTATTTGCCGTTGGCATAGCCCTGCTGTTGCCCTCCGACCTTCGAGACCTAGGCGCGCACACCCTTGGAGGAGCGGGATTCTTCTCAAACCTCCTGCTCTGGCGGGAGACAGGTTACTTTGACACCTCGTCATCGGCTAAGCCGCTCCTTCACCTTTGGTCGCTCGGCGTGGAAGAACAGTTCTATTTGCTGTGGCCCGTGTTACTTTGGACCGCTTACAAGCGCCGGGGCGGTGTTGTGGCACTCCTGGCCGCAGTCGGACTTGGGTCGTTTGTGCTCAGCGTCATGACGCTTGAATCTAATCCTGCGGCCGCGTTTTATTCGCCTGCAGCCCGGTTCTGGGAGTTGCTTGCCGGAGCAGCTCTCGCGCAATCCAGCTCAAAATCGAACGCTGGTCGCATTCAACGGTGGCAACGCATCGTCAGCGCAGATATGCTATCAACTCTTGGAGGGTTAACCCTTGCGCTGAGCATATTCTTTACTTCGGAGCTCCATGGATTTCCAGGTTGGTGGGCTATTCCTCCGGTTGTCGCGGCCTTTTTACTCATCGCGGCCGGGCCCGTAGCCTGGCTCAACCGAATGGTGCTTTCACAGCCACTATTAGTATGGATCGGCCGGATCAGCTTTCCGCTTTACCTCTGGCACTGGCCGCTCCTCGCATTTCCGCATATTCTTGGTGGCGCCAGCGCATCTATGACAACGCGCGTTGCGGCGGTTGCAGCTAGCTTTGTTCTTGCCTGGCTAACTTTTGCCTTTATTGAGCGCCCAGTCCGCTCGGCCAGAAGGCTTTCTCAACCACGTCTCGCCGGTTTTCTCCTTGCTCCGCTGATCCTGGCCGGCATGGGCGGCTTCCTTGCATTGCAAACGGAAGGCTTGGGCCAGCGTCCCTGGATTCAGTACTGGGCTCGTTTCGATAAGAGCATCGCGATGAGTCCGCAGGCTAAGGACTGCTTCGACCTTCCCTCAGCGCACACGGCAGAAACGTGGATGTGTACCTGGGGCAAATCCGGGCCAGTCTCGACATTCGTCATAGGCGACAGCCACGCGCTCAGCGTGCTGCCCGCGCTTGAGGCGCTATCGACAGAAAATCGTGAGCGGATCGCCTTTGCTGGCGCATCCGGTTGCCCACATTTGCTTGGCATCCAGTCGGTACGCGACAAGGAAGGTGCGGTAGATTGCTTGCTCTTGAACGAGCGCGCTTTCGACTATGTAGTGAAGAATGGCATCCCGGCCGTTTTTCTCTTTGCCAGATGGACTTACTACACCGGGGGCAAGACCCGGCCTTGGGACCTCAACTTTCTATCGACGAACATGCGCTTGCCTAACTCGAAAGCCATGTCACGCGAATCATTTGTCGTCGGGCTTAGTCAAACCGTGGAGCGCTACAAGCGTGCGGGTGTCAAGATTTTCATCTTCAAGGACGTACCACAACAGCTGGTCGATCCAAAGAAAGTGCTACGGCGATTACGCTACAACACTGATTCCATCAATGACGCGGCAGTTCCAACCGATACACATCTTGCAGATCAGCAGTGGGTAAACGCACAGATTGATCGAGAGGCGATGAATGGTGCTGAAGTTTTGTCATTCAACGACCTGCTATGCAATGCTGCTGTCTGCCCTCTGGTCGACCGCGAGATGTTCCGGTATTTTGACGACGACCACCTCAGCGTTCACGGTGCAATGCTTGTGCTGCCGCGTATCCGGCAAGCCTTGCAAGCTGACAGCTTAACGGCTCACCACGCGAAACTGAAGCCCGTCAAAGACTCGCTCGCCATACGAAGCCTACCAGCACCATCGCAGATTGATGCTGCAAATTCCCCCGTCAGATCGGGCAGACCTCGAAGCATCATGGAGTCCGTGGACCAACTACCCAACTAGCCTCGCAATCGACGCGGTCACTTGGCATCGATGCTGTCGCTCAACCCCACTCCGACAAACGCCCCGAGACCAACCTGAAACGCCGCCCGCAACGCGAAGCCAGCGTTTCATCATGCGTGACCAGCACAAAGGCTGTGCCGAAGTCGCGCGCCAATTGCAGCATCAGTTCAAACACGCCGTCGGCGGTTGAACGATCCAGGTTGCCGGTCGGCTCATCAGCCAGCACGCACGCAGGCTGCGTGACCAGCGCACGCGCAATCGCGACGCGCTGGCGTTCGCCGCCTGAGAGTTCTGCTGGGCGGTGATGGATGCGGTCTTGCAGGCCCACGGCGGCCAGCATCTTGGTGGCGACGCGCGCGCATTCCGCAGGGGACTCACGGCGGATCCACAGGGGCATGGCCACGTTGTCGAGCGCGCTGAATTCGGGCAGCAGGTGATGGAACTGGTAGACAAAACCCAAGTGCTTGTTGCGCAGATCGCCTTGTTGTTGGGGTGACAGCGACGACAGCATCTGGCCCTTGAGTTCAACCTGGCCGCTGGTGGGGGCGTCGAGCCCGCCCATCAAATGCAGCAACGTGCTTTTGCCGGAGCCTGAGGCGCCGACGATGGCCAGCGTTTCACCGGCGTGCACTTGCAGGTCTACGCCATGCAGCACGGTCAGGTCGATCAGGCCTTCGTGGAAGCGTTTGGTGAGGCCCTTGGCCTTGAGCACCACTTCGCCGTTCGCGTTGGTGCTTTGCAGCGTATTCGTCATGTCGTTCTTGAGTTCACTCATAACGGAGGGCCTCCGCGGGGTTCACGCGGCTGGCGCGCCAGCTGGGGTAGATGGTGGCCAGGAAAGACAGCACCAGGGAGATAACCACGATCGGCATGATGTCGGCGTATTGCGGTTCACTCGGCATGCGGCTGATGAGATAAATGTCTTTGGGCAAAAAGCTGGCGTTGAGCGCGCGTTCAATGGCCGGCACGATGACGTCGATGTTGAAGGCAATGCCCAGGCCCAGAACGAGGCCCGAGAGCGTGCCGATGACGCCGACCAGTGCGCCCTGCACCATAAAAATTTTCATGATGCTTTTGGGGCTGGCGCCCAGCGTGCGCAGGATGGCGATGTCGGCGCGCTTGTCGGTCACCGTCATCACCAGCGTGCTGACGAGGTTGAAGGCCGCGACTGCCACGATAAGCGTGAGGATGATGAACATCATGCGTTTTTCAAGCTGCACGGCGGCAAACCAGGTTTTGTTCTGGCGCGTCCAGTCGCGAATCAGCAAATCACCGCTCAGGCTTCTTGACAGCTCAAACGCGACTTCGCGCGCCTGGTGCAGGTCTTTCAGCTTGATGCGGATGCCGGTCGGCCCTTCGAGGCGGAAGATCCGCGCGGCGTCGTCCTGGTGCATCATGACCAGGGCCGAGTCGTATTCAAAATGGCCGGAATCAAAGGTGCCGACCACTGTCATTTGCTTCAGGCGCGGCACCACACCCGCCGGGGTGACCTGGCCGCTGGGCGCGATCAACGTGACGCTATCGCCCTCACGCACGCCCATGGCGCGGGCCAGCTCGCCGCCCAGCACCACGCCGAAATTGCCGGGCACCAGCTTGGCTAGCGTGGGGCCGGACGTCACGGCGAGGTCGGTGACCTGGCCTTCGAGTGCCGGGTCTATGCCGCGTACGACGGTGCCCTTCATGTCTTCGCCGCGCGCCAGCAGGGCTTGCGCGGCGATGAAGGTGGCGGCGCCGGTGACCTGCGGGTTGGCCTTGATTTCAGCCAGGGTTTTTTCCGGATTGGGCAAGGCAGCGCCGTTGGGGGCGAATACCTCGATGTGCGAGATCACACCCAGCATGCGGTCGCGCACTTCCTTCTGGAAGCCGTTCATCACGCTGAGCACGATGATGAGCGCGGCCACACCGAGCGCAATGCCCAGCATGGACACGCCTGAAATAAAAGAAATAAAGCCGTTGCGCCGGGTGGCGCGGCCGGCGCGGGTGTAGCGCCAGCCCACTATCAGCTCATAAGGAATTTGCATACTCAACCTGGTAGTCGTTGCGGGCCACGGGTGGCCAGCTCGAACGGATTCTTATAGGGTGCGATTTAAGCGCGCAAATTGAGCGCCCAAATTTGAACGCCAATTGTGGCATCCCGGACAATAGCCCCATGTCAGCCAATTCCCCCACTCCTTTCACAGGCCCGAAGCTGCTGATTCCCTTTGCGGCCTGCAGTACGGAAGCCTGGCTGCCCACCATGAAGGCGCTGCCAGTGCAAGGCATGCGCAACCTGAGCCAATTGCTCAAAGGCATGAAGTCAGTACACACTGATACGGCAGATGCACACACGCTGTCGCCGCCGCACGAGCGAGCCTTGGGCCAGGCGCTGGGCCTTGCCACTGCGGACACGCCTGACGGGTTGATTCCGTGGGCGGCGCTGGATGCTGCTCAGCACCTGCAGGCCGGCACCGGCAAGGCCTGGGCCTGGGTAACGCCCTGCCACTGGGCCATGGGCCGCGAGCATGCCACGCTGACTGACCCGGCTGCGCTGGGCCTGAATGAAACGGAATCCCGCACCTTGCTGGCGGCGATGCAGCCTTACTTTGATGGCGACGGCATCACGATGCACTATGTGCCGGCGCTGGGGCCGGCGCGCTGGCTGGCCGAAGGCGAGGTGTTTCGCAGCCTGCCCACCGCATCACTCGACCGGGTGATGGGCCGCAACGTCGACCCGTGGCTGCCCAAGCAGAACAAGGACGACGCCCAGGGCATAGCTCGCAAGATGAAGCTGTTGCAAAACGAAATGCAGATGCTGCTGTACACCCACGCGCTGAACGATGAACGCGCTGCGCGCCGCCAGTTGCCGGTCAATTCTTTCTGGCTGAGCGGCAGCGGCGCCCTGCCCGCTGGGTATGAACCTGCCAGCCAGGCGCCGACCGCACCACGCAGCCTGGCGCAAGCCGTTTTTGCTGATGACTGGCAGGCCTATGCCCAAGCCYGGGCCGCACTGGATGCCGGCGAGATGGCGCAGCTGCTGGCCCGCCAACGCGCAGGCGAGGCCGTGCGGCTGACGCTGTGTGGCGAGCGCGGCTGGCAGACGTTTGAAACGCACCAGGCCGGCCTGTTGGCCAAAATTTCGAACCTTTTGATGCCGCAGCCCTTATGGTACTTGCGCGAGCAGCTATAAAAAAGATAGTAGACACACATGAAAATACAGGTACGCGATGTGCCCCCACGCAGCGTCTGGGCGCTGCAGCAAGCTGGCATTCACCCGCTGCTGGCGCAGCTGTATGCCGCGCGCGGCGTGAACGCGGCAGACGAGCTGGACGACGGCCTGGCCCGGCTGCTACCGCCCGCTTCGCTGCACGGCGCCGCTGAGGCGGCGCGCCTGCTGGCCGACGCGATGGCGGCCGGCAAAAAGATTTGCGTGGTGGCCGACTACGACTGTGACGGCGCCACCGCCTGCGCTGTGGCGCTGCGTGGCCTCAAGCTGCTGGGTGCGCAGCATGTGAGCTACCTGGTGCCTGACCGCGTCACTGATGGCTACGGCCTCACGCCTCCGATTGCCGAGCGGGTGAAGGCCGCTGGCGCCGACGTGCTGGTGACGGTAGACAACGGCATCGCCAGCATCGACGGCGTGGCGCGTGCGCGCGCGCTGGGCATGCAGGTGCTGGTGACAGACCACCACCTGCCCGCGCTGAGAGACGGCGAAGTGGTGCTGCCCGAGGCCGACGTGATCGTCAACCCAAACCAGCCTGGCTGCACGTTTGAAAGCAAATCGATTGCCGGCGTGGGTGTGATGTTTTATGTGCTGCTGGCGCTGCGTGCCGAGTTGCGTGCGCGTGGTGTGTTTGACGCCGCCACACAACCGAAGCTCGACGCACTGCTGCCGCTGGTGGCCCTCGGCACCGTAGCCGACGTGGTGAAGCTGGACGCCAACAACCGCCGGCTGGTGGCGCAGGGCCTCAAGCGCATACGCACGGGCCATTTGCCCGCGGGCCTGGCCAGCTTGTTCAAGGCAGCGGGCCGGCAGGCGCCGGTAGCCACCACGTTTGACTTTGCCTTTGCGCTGGGCCCGCGCATCAATGCGGCAGGCCGACTCAGCGACATGACACTGGGCATTGAATGCCTGCTGACCGACGACCCGGCGCGCGGCGACGAGCTGGCGCAAATGCTGGACGGCATCAACCGCGAACGCCGCGACATTGAGGCCGGCATGCGCGAGCAGGCGCAACTGGCGGCTGACGCAATGATTGACGAAGATGAGGAGCCGCCGCCGGCGATTGCCATCTTCGACCCGGAGTTCCACGAAGGCGTGGTCGGCATCGTGGCCTCACGCGTCAAAGACAAGCTGCACCGCCCGACGTTCGTGTTTGCCGCCAGCCAGGCCGACGGCAAAGAGCACGAGCTCAAGGGCTCGGGCCGCTCGATTCCCGGCTTTCATTTGCGCGATGCGCTGGACCTTGTGGCCAAGCGCCACCCCGGCGTGCTGCTGCGCTTTGGCGGCCACGCCATGGCAGCCGGCTGCACCATTGCCGAAGAGCACTTTGAAGTGTTTGAAAGTGCGCTGCAGCAGGTGGCGCACGAATGGCTGGATGCCGCCACGCTGACGCGCCGCATGGACACCGACGGCCCGCTGCCGGCCGAATATCGCCGCACCGACGTGGTCGACACGCTGCACAAGGAAGTCTGGGGCCAGGGGTTTGCAGCCCCCACCTTCAGCGAAGTGGTGGAAGTGGTGTCGCAGCGGCTGGTGGGTGAAAAACACCTGGCGCTCAAGCTCAAGCACCAGGGCCAGCCGGTCGACGGCATCTGGTTTGGCCACACCGAATCACTCCCCGCACGGGTCAAGCTGGCCTTCCGGCTGGATGCGGACGAATGGCAGGGCGTGAAGCGGGTGCGGTTTCTGGTGGAAGCGGCTGAGCTCTGACGGCCCGCTACCTCAAAGCCCTGGGTTTCTTAAGCGAATCGGGGTTTTGGCCAATAAGGGTGTGCGCAAGCAGCTCCTGAATTGATAGCAAATAGGGATACTTCAAGGGTTTCATCTGTTTACCCAAAAAGGCATAAGCCCTTACTCCAATTGAGAGTAATTCTCATTTAAGATGGGTTTTGCCCTTTTATCGGCTGATGCTTCGGTTGCCTCTTCGATTGCATATCGTTCGTTTGTTGACGGGGGCGCCTTCATCTTATGGAGCCCCGACATGCAAGGACCCTGTACCTCTCTGCCCGGCCTTGACCGGGAACACCGCGCCCTGCTCGCCCAGTACGGCGAGATCCAGAAGCGCTGCAGCACGGTGATTGCCGTGCAGGCCGCGGAAATCTCGCGCCTGCAATCCCAGGCGGTGCGCCTGCGCGCGGCGGCGATGGTGCGGGAGACGGCGCTGGCCTGGGAGCGTGAAGACCGGCAGGCCGTGGAGGCGGCCATCCCCGGCCTGCCCAAACGGCTGACGCTGGCGCGCCGGGTGGAGTGGCTGATGGGCCGTGTCCATGACTTGCAGGGTTT
>NZ_JBFUGX010000034.1:0-13001 GCF_056402675.1 Polaromonas sp. P3_C2
ACTCAGGCGTCTCCAATGCCATCTCGCAGGTTGCGCAGAAATACGGCACGGTATTTTTTAACACCAACTCCAGCAGCCCGACCGAGGCCGGCAAGGACTGCCACCGCACCAAGTTCGTCTGGGACGGCAACGGCACCAACTTTTCCAACGCGATCGTCAAGAACGCCATCAAGGCCAGCGGCAAGAACTGGGTGCTGCTGACCAACGACTATGTGTGGGGCCACACCACCTCCAAGGCGACACGCGCGATCGTGGAAGCCAACGGCGGGCGCATCGTTGAGGAGCTGCTGGTGCCGCAAAACACCCGCGACTTCTCGTCCTACCTGCTCAAGCTGCAACAGCTCAAGCCCAATGTGGTGGCCACGGCGGTGGGCGGTGACGACATCAAGGCGCTGCGCCAGCAAGTTGTGCAGCTCAAGATGAACCAGTCCATGGCGTGGATCAACAACCAGCAGGACTGGCCCGATGTCTACGGTCTGGGCCCCGAGGCCATCTTCGGCGTCTTCGGCACCACGTGGTACTGGCGCCTGGGCCTGCCGGGCGTCAAAGAGTTTGTGGCGGCATACCAGAAGCAGTTCCCTGGCATGGCGATTCGCGTGCCGGGCAATGTGTATCACAACGGTTATATGGCCACGCGCGAGCTGCTGCGCTGTGTGGAAGAGGCCGGCACCACCAACAACATTGCCGTGATCAAAAAGCTCGAAGGCCGCAAGATGAGCGCGGCCGACCGCCTGCAGCACTACGACGCGTGGATGGATCCCGTCACCCACCAGTGTCAGCAGACGATTTACATGGCGACCTACAACGACCAGCCCGCCGAGAAAGACGACATCTTCAAGATCCTCACACAGGCCGATCCCAAGGATGTGGCGGACAAGGATGCCGGCGGCGCCTGCAAGCTTGAGAGCTACGACGCGACCCCCAGCTACGAAGTCTGACTGGCCCTCCATCTTCAAAGACCGACATGGATTTTCTGCTCCAGCTTATTCCGCACCTCGTCAACGGCATCTCGCTGGGCCTGTTGTTCGCACTCATCGCGTTGGGCTTCATGCTCATCGTGGGGGTGATGGAAACCATCAACCTGGCGCACGGCTCGCTGTTTGCGCTGGGCATGTACTTCGCGCTTTTCCTGATCGCACCGCAGCTGGGCATGTTCCCGAACCTGCAGGCCTGGTACATGAGTTTGCCGCTGGGAACGCGTTACCTGGCGGCACTCATTCTTGCGCCCATCCTGGTGGGTATTTTCGGCTTGTTGCTGGAGCTGTGCATGCGGCGCACTTATGGCCGTGACCCGCTCTATGGCCTGCTGCTGACCTTCGGTGCGGCGCTGGTCATTGAGGAAACCATACGCCTGGTGTGGGGCTCCTCGGAAAAGCAGTTGATGCTGCCTGAAGTCATCTCTGGCGCTTTCCTGATGGGTGACCTGGTCTATTCGAAGTATCGCTTCTTCGCCAGTGGATTCGCCATCCTGATGATCATGCTGCTCTGGGTGTTTTTGCAGAAGACGCCTTACGGCGCGATCATCAAGGCCGGCGCGCACGACAGTGAAATGGTGCGCGCCCTGGGCATCAACCTTTCTCGCCTGCGCCTTTTCGTATTTGGTCTGGGCGTGGCGTTGGCCGCCATCGCCGGCGTGGTCATGGCGCCGATCTGGGGTATCCGCCCGCATGTGGGCGTAGACGCAGTGGTGCCGGCATTCCTGATCATTGTGCTGGGCGGCGTCGGTTCGCTCTGGGGTGCAGTGATCGCCGGGCTGATGGTCGGCATGGTTGTTGGGCTCACGGGTTCGTATGCGTCCGAATGGTCGTTGATGTCCATGTACCTCTTGTTCATTGCCGTCGTGACATTCCGCTCACGTGGATTGTTTGGCAAGAAGAGCGTCCTGGACGCTTGAAGTCGGCACACCCCCGTCTCGGCTCACTTTGTGTAGCCGGATCCCCCCTTGCAGGGGGCAACACTAGCGGCCCGGCAAAGCCGGTTCCGCGGTGTTCTGGTAAAGAGTTTTTTGACGACTATGAAAGTTGAGTAATGAAACCGCTTGAAAACAAAGTCGCGCTCGTCACGGGCGCGGCGGGCACCATGGGCCTGGCCGTCGTCAAGGTGTTGCTGGAGGACGGCTGCAAGGTCGCGATGGTGGATGTCAGCCATGAACGCAACCGTGCGCTCGCACATGAGTTGGGCTCGCGTGTCCTGCCGTTCTCGTTTGACATCAGCGATGCGGCCGCCGTGAGCGACGGTCATGCGCTCATCGTCAAGGCCTTCGGGCCAGTCGACATCCTGATCAACAACGCGGGCATCCTGTCCAACAACAAGATCGAGGCCACCGAAGCGGGTGAATGGCGGCGCGTGATGGGCGCCAACCTCGACGGCGCTTTTTACCTTGCGCAGCAGGTGGTGCCGGCAATGAAGGTGCGGCGCTTCGGCCGCATCATCAACACCAGCTCCCTGGCGGCCAAGACAGGTGGATTGACAGCAGGCACGGCCTATTCGGTGTCCAAGGGCGCGATGAGTTCGCTGACCTTTTCACTGGCGCGCGAACTCGCGCCCTTTGGCGTCACGGCCAATGCCGTCGCGCCCGCTTACGTCAAAACGCCCATGATCACCGAACAGCTCAATGAAGAGCAGCGCCAGAAGCTGCTCAAGGACATCCCGGTCGGCCGCTTCTGCGAGCCCGAGGAGTTCGCTCACGTGGTGCGCTTCCTGGCCTCGCCGCTGTCGGGTTTTATCACGGGCGAGATCATCGACCTGAACGGCGGGCTATTGATGGACTGAGGGAAAGCCCTTTCGTCGCTAGCCGGCTTTGCGCCCACAATTTCGCCATCCATGAGCATCACACCCCGGATTGATTTCAGTACCGCGCTTTCAGGCCTTTTTGACCTGCGCGGCAAAACCGCTTACGTGCCCGGTGGCTATGGTGGTATTGGCGAGGCCGTTGCCTGGGGCCTGGCGATGGCCGGCGCACGGGTGGCAGTTTCGGGGCGCGACGAAGCCAAGGCCGAGGCCGTTGCCTCCGCGCTGCGTGCGGCAGGGCACGAGGCCATGGGTCTGGCCATGGACGCGCATTCGGTGCCGCAGATGCAGGCTTCCGTTGATGCGGTTGCGGCGCAATGGGGAGCCCTCGACATCTTGATGAACTGCGTCGGCATGCAGCGTGAGCAGGCCTTGCTGGAGGTGACGGAAGAAGCCTTTGACGAGGTGTTGCAGGTCAACCTCAAGGCCGCCATGTTTCTTGCGCAGGCTGCGGCTAAAAAACAGATTGAAGGCGGCAGGGGCGGCGCTCAGGTGCATCTGCTGTCGGTGCGCGCGCAGCTCGGTTTGCGCGGCCGGGGTTATTCGGCCTACAGCAGCAGCAAGGGCGGCCTGGTCATGCTGATTCGCCAGCATGCGAGTGAACTGGCGCCGTACGGCATCACTGTCAACGGCATCGCACCTACGGTGGTGCAGACGGAGATGGCGCGCCACTGGCTCGAAAATCCTGAGACGCGCAAGCAGGTGTTGGAACGCATTCCGCTGGGTCGCGTGGCCGACCCGCAGGACGTGGCGGGTGCGGCCGTTTTTTTTGCGGCGCCCGCATCCCGCTTTGTGACCGGGCAGGTGCTTTACCTCGACGGCGGCATCACTGCCTCGCAGTAGGTACTAGCGTTTACCTGCCAAGGCTGCAACGGCATGCTGCACGCCGCCGCCGATGGGAATGCCCTGCACCTGCATGGCCGCTTCCAGGCCGGCCAGGCAACCCAGGATCATGGCCGGGTTCATGTCACCCAGGTGGCCGATGCGAAAGGTTCTTCCCGCCAGCGGGCCCAAACCGCCTGCAATCGCCACCTGAAACCGTTCGCGCGCAACAGTGCGCAAGGCTTCGGGATCAATGCCCGCAGTGACAGACACCGTCGTGACGGAGACCGAGCGCGCCGCAGGCTCGCGCACAAAAAGGCCCAGAGCACCGCCTTCACTCCAGGCATCGACAGCGGCGTGCACCGCACTGGCGATCAGCTGGTGGCGGGCGATGACCTCTTCGACGCCCTCATGAAAGATCAGCCCCAGTGCAGCCTCCAGGCCGAACAGCAGGCTTTGCGGGGGCGTGCCGCAGAACTTGCGGTAGCTGAGCGGGCTTTGCCGCCGCGCCCAGTCCCAGTAAAAGCGCGGCGAGGGATTGGCAGCGGCTACCTTCATCGCTGCGGCATCCGCAGCCACAAAGGCCAGACCGGGCGGCACCATCAAGCCTTTTTGCGAGGCGCCCAGCACGACGTTGGCGCCCAGCGCATCCATGGCAAAGGGCGCCGCGCCCAGCGACGCGACCACATCTACCACCAGTAGCGCGGGGTGGGCCGTGGCTTCCAGCACCCGCCGGACCTTGCCCGGGTCACTGGTCATGCCGCTCGCAGTGTCGGTATGAACCACAAATACCGCCACGATGGCATGCGCAGTGTCGGCGCGCAGCGCGGCTTCTATGGCCGGCACGTCAATCGGGTAACCCTCGCGCCAGGGCGTGCGGATGACTGCTGCGCCCATGGCCTCGGCCTGTATGGCCCAGGATTCGGAGAAGTGCCCCGTTCCGGCGATCAGCACCTGCTGCCTGGGCGCCAGCAGGTTGGCGATCACGGCCTCCCAGGCGCCGTGGCCGTTGCAGGCATACAGGAAGACGTCGGCCGCGGCGGTTTGCAGCAGCGCCTTGAGCCCGGTCTCGCAGGCCTGGATCACACGATCAAGCCGCGGGTCGGCCAGATCCATGGGCTGGCGCCGCATCGCGTCCATCACCTCGTCGGGCACCCGCGTGGGGCCAGGTGAATGGAGGAAGCGATGGCCGGGGATGCGTTTATGAGGCGTCATGCTGAAAAATTATGCGCCTGCCGGCTTGCGATTGACCAGCACAATGCCCGCCGCGACCATGGCCAGCGCCACCAGCAGGCCCGTGGTGACGCTTTCTTTCAGCCACAGCGCGCCGAACAGCAGCGCGAACAGCGGCGTGAAAAACACGAACACCGAAATCTTGGTGGCCGGGTAGCGCCCCAGCATCCACATCCAGGCCAGGTAGCTGGCGAATGCGCCTATGACGGTCTGCAGCAGCAGGGAAGTAATGGCAAACGGGCTGAAATGCCACGACCATTGCTCGCCCAGGTAGAGCGACAGGGCCGGAAACACTGCGGCGCTAACGGCCAATTGGTAGAACAGGAGTTTTTCAGCGGAGATGCTGACCAGTTTGGTGGCACGTATCACCACCGTGGTCAGGCCCCACAGCATGCCGGCGGCCAGTGCCAGCAGATCGCCCCGCGCCGTCGACGCATGATCACCGGTGAAACCTTCACGCAGCGCGAACACCACGGAGGCGAAGGCGCACAACAGGCCCAGCCATTGCACGCCGCGCAGGCGTTCGGACTTCACCCACAGCGGTACCAGCAGGGCGACCCAGAAAGGCGAGGTGTACAGAAACACCGTGAGGCGGGAAGCGCTGGTGTATTGCAAGCCTACATAAATGCAGGCGAACTCTGCGCCGAACAGCGCGCCCGCCAGCAGGCCGGCCTTCAGCGAATCGTCGCGGCTGAAGAGCGGGACCTTGCGCCACAGGCACCAGAGCCAGAGCAACGCCGTGGCGCCAACCAGCCGCAGCGAGGCCTGGAACATCGGCGGTATTTCGCTGATCGTGGCCTTGATCAAGACCTGCTGCAGGCCCCAGAACAGGCAGCATCCCAGCAAGAGGGACATGGCGAGGAGATCGAGATTGGCTTTGCGGGCTGTCTTCATGCCTTGATGGTAGCCCGACCCCTGGCAGCTCGCTGGCCGGGGTAACAAGGAATACCATTGCATTAAATCCCTGGACAAGGTGCTGCCGTGGACCATAAATGGCTGGAAGACTTCATCGCGCTGGCACGTGAGCGCAGCTTTTCGCGTGCGGCGGAGCTTCGCCATGTGACGCAGCCGCAATTTTCGCGCCGTATCCGCGCTCTGGAGCTGTGGGTGGGCGCCGACCTGATCAATCGCGCGGTGATGCCTCTGGCCCTGACGGCCGCCGGTGAAGAGCTGCTGCCGGTGGCGCGCCGCGCGGCGGCGAGCCTTAACGATGYGCGCTCCCGCATCCGCCATGCACGGGGCGGGCTGGACTGGGTCACGTTGGCAACAGGCCGCACGCTCTCACGCAGCGCCGTGCCTGACTGGCTCGCGCGCGCCAAGCGCGGAGCCGGGGAGTTTCGCTTGCGCATTCTCACAGGCTCCATCCATGAAGGCGCCACCGCCCTGGAGCAGGGGGCTGCTGACTTCCTGCTGTCGTTCACGCATCCGCGGCTGCCGCTGTTGCTGGACGAACAGACGTTCGAAGGACTCGCGCTGGGCATCGACGAACTCGTGGCCGTCAGCGCACCGCGCGCCGATGGCCAGCCGCAGCACGCCTTGCCCGGCACGGCCCGCAAGCCGGTGCCGGTGCTGGGTTATGCGCCCACGCTCGCGCTGGGCCAGATCCTTCAGGACGGGCTCAGCCGCAGTGCGCGCGAGCTGCATCTGCATACCGTGACCGAGTCTGACTTCGCCGAGTCGCTGCATGAGCAGGCCTTGCAGGGCGTGGGCCTGGCCTGGCTGCCGCGCGGACTGGTCGAAGGTGACCTGCGCAGCGGAAGGCTGGTGGAGGCCGACGGCAAGGGCCTGACGGTCCGGTTTGAGATTCGCCTGTACCGGCCGCGCAGCCCGCGCAATGAATTGGTGCAGCGCATCTGGTCCGCCAGCACGCCGGCTGCTTCCTGAATCCAGGTCGCATGCGCCCATGCGTGATACGCATGGGCCGCGCAGGGGCGGCTCCTAGACTGGCGCCATCAACAAGGAGCGCGCCATGCCAGGAATGTTTACCCTCAATCGCCGCGGCGTGAGCCGCACACTTTGCCTTGCCGCCGCAGGGCTGTTGGGTTTGCCGGCTGCCTGGGGCCAGGCCTGGCCTGCCGGCAAGCCCATTTCGCTGGTGGTGGGCTACCCTGCCGGCGGAAGCGTGGACCTGGTGGCGCGCATCATCGCCGAACCGCTGGCCAAGCGCCTGGGCACACCCGTGGTGATCGAGAATATCGGCGGCGCCGGTGGAACCATAGGCGCCCAAAAAGTGGTCAGTGCCGCGCCCGACGGCTATACGCTGCTGCTGGGTTCGGGCAGCGAAATCTCGATTGCCAAACTGTTCAACGCTGCGGTCAAGTACAACGGTGAAACCGACTTGAGCCCGGTCGGGCTGATAGGCGTCACGCCCATGGTCTTTGTGACCAACACCAAGACCGGCGTCAAAACCATGGAGGAAGCGATTGCCAAATCCAAACGCGAACGCAACCAGCTGAGCTTTGCCTCTTCGGGCATAGGCACGCCGCTGCATGTGTCGGGAGAGCTGATCAACCTGATGGCTGGCACCACCTTCCGCCATGTGCCGTATCGCGGCGCAGGACAGCAGCTGCAGGACTTGCTGGGCGGCAATATCGAGTTCAGTGTCTCTGTGCTTTCCTCCGCGCTGCCACACATCGAGTCCGGCAAGATGATCCCCTTGGGCGTCACCACGCCGACGCGTTCGCGGGCTGCACCACAAATCCCTGCACTCGGCGAGAACCCCAAGCTCAAGGGTTACGACATGAACGTCTGGTTCGGCCTCTTCGGGCCCGCCAAGCTGCCGGCGCCCATGGTGGCGCGCCTGAACAGGGAGCTCAACGAAATCCTGCGCGAAGAAGCCGTTTGGCAAAAGCTCCAGAAAGCCGGCATCTCCAATGACGGCGGCACGCCACAGGCGCTCACGGCCTTTATCCGGGCTGAAACCCAGCGCGTGCGCAACGTGGTCAACAAGGCAGTGGCGACCGGCGCTACCTCGTAAGTCGTCAGCGGGAATTCACCCAAACCCATGCGGTGCCGTTGAAGCTGAAGCCGCGGGGGCCGGGCCGGGACAACGGCGGCAGGCCCACAGAAGACCCTGGCTCGCCATGATCTGTATTTGTTAATCGCGAAGCGTGCTGGCCAGGCCCCTCCGGAGCACTGGCGGGGCTCTGCACGCCGAGCAATATTTTTAGCCCGACACGGAGGGAATTGTCATGCACTTATCTGTCATATCAATGTTGCGCGGGCTCGCCTGCGGTCTGCTATTGCCGCTTGCTGTTTCGGCTTCGGCGCTGGCCCAGGAAGTGAAGAAACCTAACGTGGTGCTCATCGCCACCGGCGGCACGATTGCCGGCGTCGGAGCATCGAGCACCAACATCGGCGCCTATCAGGCCGCTGTGGTTGCTGTCGACAAGATCATGGCCGCCGTGCCGGAAATCCAGACTATTGCCAACGTCAAGGGCGAGCAGATCTTTCAGGTCGGCTCACACAACCTCACCAACGACCGCCTGCTCCAACTGGCCCGGCGGGTGTCTGAACTCCTTCGGTCGGACGAGGTTGATGGCATCGTGATCACCCACGGCACCGATACCCTGGAAGAGACCTCGTACTTTCTCAACCTCACCGTCAAAAGCAGCAAGCCGGTCGTGATGCTCGGGTCAATGCGGCCCGGCACGGCACTCAGCGCAGATGGGCCGCTTAACCTCTACAACGCGGTGGCGGTCGCCGGGAGTAAAGAAGCGGTGGGAAAAGGGACTTTGGTGGTCATGAATGACGAGATTCACAGCGCCCGGGATGTCACTAAAACCAATGCGACCAGGGTTGACACCTTTAAATCTCCCTACGGTCCCCTCGGTCTCGTGATCGAAGGTCAGGCCAGGTTCTACCGTGCGTTGATTCGCCCGCATACGGTGCAGAGTGAGTTCGACATTGACAAGATACAGACTCTGCCGCAGGTCGACATTGCTTATGGCTATCAGAACATGAACCGTGCGGCATACGACGCGCTGGTCGCATCCGGGGCCAAGGGCATCATTCATGCGGGTGTCGGCGCGGGAAGCGTTCCTGAGTACATAGCTGGCCCGCTTAACGAGATTCGCGCCAAGGGGGTGTTTGTCGTTCGGGCAACCCGTACCGGCAGCGGTGTGGTGATTCGGAACAATTCGGTGAAGGATGACGTCAATGACTGGCTCGTTGTTGACGACCAGAATCCCCAGAAGGCCCGAATTCTTCTGGCCTTGGCCTTGACGAAAACAAGGGACACCAAAGAGTTGCAGAAAATCTTCTGGCGGTACTGACACATGAAACGATCAGGAAGCGATCAAGCGAAGTCTGGCGAAGTGATCAGGAAAGCCCATGCGGTGCAGCTTCAGCCGCCAGGGTTGTCATTCTGGGCGGCCTCCTCCACAGGGGTGGCGCATGTGCAGGAGCGCACTTCAACCGAAGCCGGCCCGGAAGTGCTGGTGTCGGCGCTGGTGCATGGCAACGAATATTCGGGCGCCTGGGCGCTGGACGCGTTTCTTCTCAGYGGGCTGCAACCGCGGCGGGGGCGCATCACGGCCGTGTTCTGCAACACCGAGGCCTTCATGCGGTTTGACACCCGCAAGCCCGACGCCTCCCGTTTTGTTGACGAGGATTTCAACCGCGTATGGTCCCCTGAGCTGCTGGACGGCCCCAGGCGCAGCGCCGAGCTGCTGCGCGCCCGCGAAATCAGGCCGTTTGTTGACCGCGCCACCCATCTGCTGGACCTGCATTCCATGCATGAACCCGGTGGCGCTTTGCTGGTGACGGGCATGCTGCCGCGCAATATTGCTTTTGCACAAAGCCTGGCTACGACGGGCCAGGTGGTCGTCGATGCCGRCCACGCCGACGGGGTCCGCATGCGGGACTACGGGCCGTTTGGCGACGAAAACGGCGACCGCATTGCCCTGCTGCTGGAGGCCGGCCAGCACTGGGAACTGGCGTCGCTRCAGGCGGCGCGCAACGTGCTCATGCGGTTTCTGGTGGGCTCCGGGGTGATTGACCGCGGCGATGTGCCGCCTGGCTGGTTGCTGCCCGATGCGCCGCCGCCGCCGCCCGTGACGGTGACACACCGCGTGGTTGCGCGGTCAATGGACTTTGCGTTTGTGCAGGACTTTTGCGGCGGCGAAACCATACGCCACGCCGGCACGCCGATTGCGCATGATGCGGGCGAACCGGTGGTGACACCCTACGACGACTGTGTGCTGGTCATGCCGTCGGTGCGGCAGTTGCGGCCCGGTGTGACGACCGTGCGGCTGGGCAGGCTGGGCT
Organism: Polaromonas sp. P3_C2; assembly: GCF_056402675.1. Taxonomy (NCBI): domain Bacteria; kingdom Pseudomonadati; phylum Pseudomonadota; class Betaproteobacteria; order Burkholderiales; family Comamonadaceae; genus Polaromonas; species Polaromonas sp. P3_C2. The sequence continues at coordinate 10,114 of NZ_JBFUGX010000034.1, forward strand.
GAACACGGCTTGCGCAGGTGCGGTTTACAGCGGATGCTCGGTATAAAACTTGCCGCCGTGAAACAGCAGCGGCGCGGCCCCCGCGCGGTGGGTGCAGCGCTCCACTTCGCCCACGAAGATCACATGGTCCCCTTCTTCGTACCGGCTGCGGTTGAAGCACTCGAAAGTGGCGGCTGCGCCTGTCAGCAACGGCGCGCCGCCGACGCCCTCCGTAAACAGCACGCCTTTCCAGCGGTCTTCGCGCCGGCTGGCAAAGCGCTCGGCCAGCTCTTTCTGGTCAGCCGCGAGGATGTTGATGACGTAGTGTGATCCGGTGCTGAGCGCGGCCATCGATCCGGCCGCCTGCGCCAGGCTCCAGAGCACCAGCGGCGGCTGCAGCGATACCGAGTTGAAGGAGTTGGCGGTCAGCCCGACCAAGGCGCCTTGCGGCGTCCGTGCGGTGACGATGGTGACCCCGGTGGCAAACATGGCCAGCGAAGCCCGGAACTCCCGCTGGGAGAAGCTGGGGCTGCTCGCTTTGCGGGGGATGGCAGGGGTCAGCATAGAAGGGTAATTTAACCGAAGCGGTACAGGCGTACCCGCGTCAGGGTTTAGGCCGCGTCTTGCGAGGGACTGGCGGCCCGGCAGTTAAACTGGGTGCCATGCCATTTTTTCGTTCTGCCGCCTGTTTTTTTGCTATCTATTTAATAGCTGCTGGCGCTCGTGCAGATTCACCTTGCGCCGATTACTCTTCCAAACTCCCGAATGTGAAGCGTGAGCTGTGTGAGGCGGCGCAACTGCAGGCTTCGGGGACGCGTTCGGTTGACGGCCGGGTGCTCTGGGTGCGTGACGTCAAGCCCGAGCAGCCCGGCTTGCGTGTGCTGGTCGTCGGTGCGATTCACGGCGACGAGTTGTCCTCAGGGGCCGTGGCGCTGCACTGGATCAGGCTGGCTTCCCAGCCGCCGCTGGACTCGCCCCAGGCGATCCACTGGCGATTCGTTCCTGTCCTCAATCCGGACGGCGTGCTTTCCAGGCCGCCTCGCCGTACCAACGCACATGGTGTGGATTTGAACCGCAACTTTCCCACCCCCAATTGGGAGCGCGACGCGAAGGTTTACTGGGAAAAGCGCACCGGCAAGGACCCGCGCCGCTGGCCTGGGCCCAAGCCGCTGTCCGAGCCCGAGTCGCGGTTTTTGCATGAGCAGATGCAAAGCTTCAAACCCAACCTTATCGTCAGCATTCATGCGCCTTACGGCGTGCTCGACTTTGACGGCCCCTCGGTGCCGCCCTCCAGGCTGGGGCGCCTGTACCTTGACCAGGTGGGCATCTTCCCCGGCTCACTGGGCAACTATGGGGGTGTGCACAAGGGCGTACCGGTGGTCACCATCGAATTGCCCAATTCGACCCGCACGCCGCTGGACGCCGAGATGCGCCAGATGTGGCTGGACCTGCTGCGCTGGATGAGTGAGCGGGCCGTGGGGCAGGGCGCGGAACACGCGCCGCGCGTGCCTTAGAACCCATTTAGGCCGCGAACAGCTTCCTAGCGCAGCATGCTCGACATGGCCGACAGGCTGTTGACCATGCGCACCGCGGCTTCCACGGTGGGTGCGTCAAAGCCGACTTCGTTACCGTCCAGCCGCCGCAGGGCCGGCCATTGGCAAAACAGGTCGGCCAGGGCCGGCGACTGGGTCTGGATGCGCACGGCGATGGGGCCTGGCAGCACATAGGGGCGGGCTGAACCGTGCTGCACCAGCGCAGCGGCCACGCCGGCGCGGATGGCGCCGCAGGCCTGGGCCGGGGAAAGGCTGATGCCGCTGGTCTGGCCGGTGGCCCGCTTGGTTTGCACAAAGGTGGCGTGCGGAAACAGCGGACGGTGTTCTTCGATGAACACATCGTCGCCGCTGGCCATCACCACCGGTACGCCGTACTCGCCGGCCAGCGCGCCGTAAATTCCGGCTTCGCCCAGTTCAAGGCCGTTGAAGTACACGCGTGCAAAGGCAAAGCTGTTGATGGTGTGCGCCAGAATGCCGCGGCCCTGCGCGCGCGAGTGGTAGCCGATCATGCAGACCGCGTTCACGCCGTCGTCGACGCCGGCCATCATGCTCAGGTAGCGCGGCTTGCCCATGACGGCCTGGGCGCGTGCGTCCAGCAGGTCGGGCGGCATGTTGCGAAAACTTCCGTGTGAATCGTTGACCAGCACCTCGGTGGCGCCTGCATCGAAGGCGCCGGCGATGGCGGCGTTGGCCTCGTGCGTCATCAGCAGGCGGGCGCGTTCGTACTCGGGGTTGCCGGCGCGCACCTGTTCGTGGTGAAAAACGCCGGCAACGCCTTCGATGTCGGTGGAAATCAGGACTTTCATGGGGAATCCGGTGAAGATGGAAAGGAGGATGAGGAGGGCCAGCCGGGCAGCAAGTCGTGCAGCGCGTTGCGATGATGGCCGTCGCGGCCGGTGACGGCGCGGGCCTGCCACAGGGCGTGGATGATGGCTTGCTCGGTGCTGTCGGCAACGGCCTGGAACAGCGGGTCAATCAGGCCGTCATGCAGCATCGCCACGGCCGGCATGGGCCTGGCGGTTTGCTGCGGCACGGTGTAGGCGGTGGAAAACGCCAGCGCGATATCGCCGCTGCCGTGGCCGAATACCGAGCCGGTGCGGGCCAGGCCGGCGCCGGCGCGCAATGCCAGCCGGCGCAGCTGGCGTGCGTCAAGGGGGGCGTCGGTAGCGATCAGCAGGATGATGGAGCCTTTTTCCGGCTCTGCCGCGTGCATGCGATGTGCCGCCAGCCTGGAACCCAGAGCCTGGCCTGCCAGGACCAGTTGCGGCAGCTGGCCGTAGTTGGCCAGCACCAATGTGCCTACGATGTGCTCGCTGCCCCCAGGTGTCGCCACGCGACGCGAAGCCGTGCCTATGC
>NZ_JBFUGX010000035.1:0-12976 GCF_056402675.1 Polaromonas sp. P3_C2
CCACAGGGGCATTGACGCTGCAATCCGGCGGCAACATCACGCAGTCGGGCGCTGTGACGGCGGCCTCGCTGGCAGTGGCCGGCACGGGTGCAGGCTCGTTGAACCTTGGCACCCAAGCCAACAACATCGCCACCCTCAATGCCATCACGGCGGCGGGCGGCTTCACGCTGAATAACGGCAACAACAGCACAACGGTGGCTGGCAATATCAGCACCGTCAACAACGCTGTCGCCATAGACACCGGCACCGGCGCGTACACGCAGAACAACGTCGACGTGGTTGCCGGCAGCGGGCCCATCACGATCACGGCCGACACGGTCGCCATCGCCGCGAACACCGGCAACAACGCGCTGGCGACCAGTGGCGCATTGACGCTCAAGGCGAAAACCGCGAGCCGCACCATGTCACTGTCGGGCGCTTCGGGCTTTGACCTCACGGCCGCGGAAGTCAGCGCCTTCGCCACGGGTGCCACCGGCCCCATCATCATCGGCGATACGGCCAGCACTGGCGCCATGACCATAGGCGGCGCGGTCGGCCTGGCCGGCAAGACCCTGACGCTCAATGCCGGCTCCATCACCGATGTGGGTGTGCAAACCATCACCGCGCAGAACCTCACCCTCAATGCCAACGGCCAGATCGGCACCGACGCCAGCAACGGCATCGACGTGGCGGCCGGCAACCTGAGTGTCAACACCACCGGTAATGCCAACGCCTTCGTGCGCAGCACGGGCGCCGTCAACCTGGGTGTGGGCAGCACGGCCTCAAACGTCGGCAGCGGCACACTGAACCTGACAGCACTGGGCGCGGTCACCCAGACTGCAGGTACCGGCAACATCACGGCCGGCACGCTGCAGGTCAAAACGCTGGTCAACGCCGGCGGTGGCATCACGCTCAGCAACAGCGGCAACACCAACACCGCCATCAACCTGCAGGCCCGCAATGCCGCAGACTCGGCCAATGCGGCGGGGGCCATCCAGTACAGCAGCGCGGCCGGATTCGACGTGGCGGCCATTGCGACCACCGGCAATGCCACCCTTTCTGCAGGCGGTGCTGTCAGCCAGTCTGGCGCCATCGCGGCCTCGGGACTTGCGCTGACCGGCGCAGCCGGCGCCTACACCCTGGCAAACGCGGGCAATGCCGTCACCACGCTCGCCGCCAGCACCGGCAGCGTGGACTACAGGCAGGCCGGCGCACTGGTTGTGGGCACGGTCGGCGCGATAGCAGGCGTAACGGCTACCGGCGCGGTCAAAATTGAAACCACCGGCGCGGCGTCAAATCTCACGTTGAACAATGCCGTAAATTCTTCCGCCACCGGCGATGCCGTGGTCCTCAAGGCCGGTAGCGCCAATGCGGCCGGCGTCAGCACCGGCGGCCAGCTCATCAACAATGTGGGCGTGGGCGGCATCGTGGCCGCATCCGGCCGCTACCTGGTCTACAGCGGCGACCCCGGCACCACGCTTGAGGGCGTTGCTGGCTACAGCAAGCGCTACAACAGCGACGCCAGCTATGTACCGGCCGGCAGCGCAAATACTTTCCTCTACCGCGTCGCGCCGATCTTGACGGTTACGGCCGACAACAAGACCAAGGTGTATGGCGACACGAACCCCCTGCTGACCGGGGTGGTAAGCGGCCTGATCGACGGTGACACCATCGCCGGCCTGGGCGTGAACTACACCACCACAGCCGTTGACCGGACGGCCGTGGCGGCCGGACCGGTGGCCATCACTGCCGGCGTGGGCACCAACAGCGAAAACTACACCCTGGCCTTGACCAATGGCGCGCTGACCATCACGCCGCGCGCGTTGACGGTCGGCGCCACCGGCCAGAACCGTGTCTATGACGGCGGCGTTGCTGCCACCGTCACGCTGACCGACAACCGCCTCAGCGGCGATGTACTGACCGCCACGAATACCGCCGCGAGCTTTACCGACAAGAACGTCGGCACCGGCAAGACCGTGAACGTCAGCGGCATTGCCCTCACCGGCGCCGATGCGGGCAACTACAGTGCCAACACCACGGCAGCCACCACTGCCAACATCACGCAGCGCGCGCTCACGGTCGGCGCCACCGGCCAGAACCGTGTGTATGACGGCGGAACCGTTGCCACCGTGACGCTTGCCGACAACCGCATCGCGGGTGATGTGCTGACCGCCAGCAATACGGCCGCGAATTTCACCGACAAGAACGCGGGTATCGGCAAGACGGTCAACGTCACCGGAATCGCTCTCACCGGCACTGACGCCGGGAACTACACGGCCAACACCACGGCTGCCACCACGGCCGACATCACGCAGCGCGCTCTCACGGTCAGCGCCACGGGAACCAACAAGGTTTACGACGGCAACATGGCAGCCGGCGTTACCATGGCGGATAACCGCGTCGCCGGTGACGTGCTCACCACCAGCAACACGGCGGCCAGCTTTGGCGACAAGAACGTGGGCACCGGCAAGGCCGTCAGCGTCAGCGGCATCGGCATCACCGGCACCGATGCTGGCAATTACACGTTCAACACGACGACGGCGACCACGGCAAACATCACCCAGCGCGCGCTCACCGTGGGCGCCGCGGCCCAAAACAAGGTGTACGACGGCGGCACTGCCGCAACCGTGACACTGGCCGACAACCGGGTTGCCGGCGATGTACTCGCGGCCAGCAACACGTCGGCAAGCTTTGCCGACAAGAATGCAGGCGTGGGTAAAACCGTCAACGTCGGYGGCATTGCCATCACCGGCACCGATGCGGTCAACTACAGCGTCAACAGCACGGCCGCCACCACGGCCAGCATCACGCCGGCTTCGATTGCGAATGTCAGCGGCATCACCGCCGCGAACAAGGTGCAGGACGGCACCACATCAGCCACGCTGGCGACCGGCGGCGCGGCCTTTGCCGGCCGCATAGGCGCGGACGTGCTGACGGTGGGCGCCGCGACCGGCAACTTCGACACACCCGCCGTCGGCAACGGCAAGCCCGTCAGCATTACCGGTATCACCCTGTCAGGCGCCGACGCGGGCAACTACACCTTGCAGAATACGGCTGCCGTCACGACAGCCAATATCACGCCTGCCCCGGCCAGTACCGCGGAGCGTACCGGTGACGCGCGCATTGTGAACGGTACGGCGCTGCCAGTCCTGGAAGGCGATGAGCGCCGTCAGCAGTCCCTGCGCGCCGCCGGCATCAAGGATGCCGAAGGCGGCGTTGTGGCCGATGTGCCGACTTTCCGCCTGGCAGGGTTCCCTGATCCGCGCAGCGCCGGGTTGGTCCAACTGGACTGCACAGAGCAGGGCCGCGGCCTGAACTGCACTGGAGGCGGTCAGGGCCAGTAAATAACGTAAAAACTTCGTTATCGGCGGGTATCATGTGGCCGACAACCACTCAAGGGAGCGCGCTATGGCCTTAATGGACTTCATCAAGAAACAGTTCATCGACATCATCCAGTGGACCGAGGACGACGACGGCACACTGGCCTGGCGTTTTCCGATGGCCGACATGGAGATCCAGTACGGCGCCTCGCTCACCGTGCGCGAATCGCAAATGGCGGTCTTCGTCAACGAGGGCAAGATCGCCGACGTGTTCGGTCCCGGCATGTACAAGCTGACGACGCAGACCGTTCCGGTGCTGACCTACCTCAAGAACTGGGACAAGCTGTTCGAGTCTCCCTTCAAGAGCGACGTCTACTTCTTCAGCACCCGCCAGCAGATCGACCAGAAGTGGGGCACGCCCCAGCCCATCACCATTCGCGACAAGGACTTCGGTGCCGTCCGGCTGCGCGCCTTCGGCAACTACAACTTCCGTGTTGCCGACCCCAAGCTTTTCCACACCGAAATTTCAGGCACGCGTGACCGCTACACCACGGCCGACCTTGACGGGCAGCTGCGCGGCCTGGTGCTGCAGAACATTTCTGCCGCCATTGCAGCCAGCGACATTGCCTTCCTCGATCTGGCCGCGAACCAGCTCGTGTTTGCGCAGGCGCTGGCGGCGCAGCTCGTGCCCGAATTTGCCAAGCTAGGCCTGAAGCTCGAGGGCATGACGGTGCAGAACCTCTCGCTGCCCGAAGAGCTGCAAAAAATCCTCGACCAGAAAATCGGTATGGGCATGGTCGGCAACGACATGGGCAAGTTCATGCAGTACCAGACGGCGCAGGCCATCCCGAAATTCGCCGAAGGCGGCGGGGGCGGCAGCGGTATTGCCGGTGACGCCATGGGCCTGGGTGCCGGTGTGGCGCTGGGCCAGGTGCTGGCGCAAAACCTGCAGCAGGGCCTGCAGGGCGGCGCAGCCCAAGCGGCTTCCGCTGCAGCGGCGGCGGTCAAGCCCGACGATGTCATGGCCACGCTCGAGAAGCTGGGAGAACTCAAGGCCAAGGGCATCCTCACACAGGAAGAGTTCGACGCCAAGAAGGCCGAGTTGCTAAAAAAACTGGTCTGACACGGCCCCGGCCCCTTCACTGACCGACCTCGACCAGGCCCCACTTGGCATCCGAGCCCCAGCAACGCGCCTACCGCGCGCCGTGTCCCGGCTGCGGTGCGCCTGTTGAATTCCGCAGCGCGCAGTCCACCCATGCGGTGTGCGGCTATTGCCAGAGCACCGTCGTGCGTGACGGTGACACGCTGTCGCGCATCGGCAAGATGGCCGAACTGTTCAACGACTTCAGCCCGTTGCAGCTGCAAGCCTCCGGGGTCTGGCAGGGTCGCAACTTCACGCTCGTCGGCCGGCTGCAATACAAGTACGCCCAGGGAACCTGGACCGAGTGGTATGCCATTCTGGATGACGGCAGCGCGGCCTTCCTGAGTGAGGACAACGGCGCTTATGTGTTCAGCCGGCCCACCAGCCTGCAGCGCGCCGTACCGCCCGCAGAAAACTTTCGCATCGGCGCCACCACGGCGATCAATGCCAAGCCATTCAGTGTGGCCTCCAACGAGAGCGTTGTGCTGCTGTCCGCACAGGGCGAGCTGCCGCGCCTGCCGGCGCTGGGCATGCCCTTTGCCGTGGTTGAATTGCGCAGCACGGATGGCGATGTGCTCAGTGTTGACTACGGCACGGCATCCGGCGGCGGCGCGCCGGTGCTGTCGCTGGGCCGCTCGGTGTTGCTTGACGAACTGAAGCTGGCTGGCCTGAAGGACGAGTCTGCCAAGGAAGAAAGCGGGAGGCAGTTCAGCTGCCCCAACTGCGGAGCGACGGTGGCGGTTACGCTGGCTGCCAGCAAAAGCATCACCTGCAGTTCCTGCAACAGCCTCATCGACCTGAGCCAGGGCACAGGCGCCGCGCTTCAGCATGCGATCCAGGACGAACCGGTTGCCCCGCTGATCGCGCTGGGAAGCACGGGCCAGTTGCTGGGCACGCAATGGCAGGTCGTCGGGTTCCAGCACCGCATGGGGTACGAGCCCGACGATCCGGACGAGCACTTCGGCTGGGATGAATACCTGCTCTACAACCGCAAGCGCGGCTTTACCTTTCTGGTGGACGCCACCGACGGCTGGAGCGTGGTCAAGCCCCTGACCGGCGCGCCCACCTTCAAGACGGGTGGCGAAAGCGCCACCTACCTCAAGACCACCTACCGCCTGCAAAGCAGCTACCGCGCCGAGACCACATATGCCGCCGGCGAGTTCTACTGGCAGGTTCAGCGCGGGCAAAAAACCTTTAACCGCGATTTCGCCAGCGGCAGCGCGCTGCTGTCCCAGGAAGAGGCGCCGAACGAAGTCACCTGGTCCAGCGGCAGCAAGCTGGACGGCGGCCTGGTGGCCAGGGCTTTCAAGCTTGAAGGCAAGAAAGACCTCTTCAAGCGCGCGGATGCCAAGCCCCTGAGCAGTGCGTCGGGCATGGGTTGCGGCACCATTGTTGTGGTGGTGCTGGTGATACTGGTGGTTCTGTTGCTGGTCACGCGCTGCTCGCGCTGCGACCCGAATGTCGAGAACTGTTCTTCGTCCAGCAGCTCGCGCAGTTCAGGCGGTTCATTCGGTGGATTTTCCGGCGGAGGCGGCCATAAATGAAGCCAGCCCCTTTCTATTCAACCTGGCAGATTTTTTCTGGAGAACATCATGGGACTTGAATGGCTTAAACCCGCCGCATTCCTCGGCTCGATTTTGTTCGCGCTGATCGGCGTGATCATCTTCTGGCTGAGCTTTGTCATCATTGACAAAATGACGCCGTACGACCTGTGGCTGGAGATTGTCGAGAAGCAGAACGTGGCGCTGGCGCTGGTGGTTGCCGCGATGGCGCTGGGCATTTGCGTAATAGTAGCCGCCGCCATCCACGGATAGTTCCCGGCTACTGCGCGAACTGGGGGTGGCGTTGGCCGGTGCTCGGAATCCTCATGTACCCGCAGGTACATTCCGGTTCCTGCGCGCCGTCCGCCTTGCCCGCAGCTCGCTCGCTACGCCCTTGACGCCGTCGTGATACCGGCTCGCTTCGCATCGCAGTTCTGCATATCCCATCCATCGGCACCCTCGTTTTGAACACTAAACCCCCCTCCACCGTTGCCACACCGCGCCCTCTTGAAGTCGCGCTGCTGGCCAGCGTCTTTGTGGTCGCGGCGTGCGGGCTGGTGTATGAGCTGGCGGCAGGGGCTTTGGCTTCTTATCTGCTGGGCGATTCGGTGCTGCAGTTTTCCACCATCATCGGTAGCTATCTGTTTGCCATGGGTATTGGGTCCTGGTTGTCGCGGTTTTTCGAGCGGCAGTTGCCGGCCCATTTTTTGCGCATTGAATTGATGGTGGCGCTGGTGGGCGGTGCGCTGCCGGCCACGCTTTTTCTGGCGAATGCCTATGTGCCCGGTGCTTTCCGTTTCCTGCTGTACGCCATGGTGCTGCTGGTGGGCACGCTGGTGGGGCTGGAGATTCCGCTGGTCATGCGCATCCTGCGGCGCAACGTGGCGCTCAAGGAGCTGGTGTCGCAGGTGCTCACCTTCGACTACCTGGGCGCACTGGCCGTGTCGCTGGCATTTCCGCTGGTGCTGGTGCCGCACCTGGGCCTTATACGCACCGGCCTGCTGTTTGGCCTTATGAACGCGGCTGTCGCGGTGTGGGCGCTGTGGCTGTTCCGCCATGAGCTGCGGCACGTCAAGTCGCATGCCCTGGCTTGCCTGGGGGTCTTGTGCGTGCTGGGTGCCGGCTTTGTGGGCGCGAACCAGATCACCACACTGGCCGAAGACCATTTCTACCAGGACCGTGTCATCTTCACCGCCACCACGCCTTACCAGCGCATCGTGGTCACGAACGGCCGCGGCGGCCACCGCCTGTTCCTCAACGGCAACCTGCAGTTTGCCGAGCGCGACGAATACCGTTATCACGAAGCGCTGGTGCACCCGGTGATGAGCGCGCACGGCGCGCCGAAAAACATCGCGGTATTGGGCGGCGGCGACGGCATGGCGGTGCGCGAAGTCCTTAAATACCCCAGTGTGGAAAGCGTCACGCTGGTAGAGCTGGACCCGGCCATGACGCAGCTGTTCAGCCAGCAGCCGGCCTTGAAGCGCCTGAACGGCGACGCGCTGCTGTCACCCAAGGTACACATCGTGAATGCCGACGCCTTCCAGTGGCTGGACAAAAACGCCGGCATGTTCGACATCATCATCGTGGACTTCCCCGACCCGACCAATTTTTCCATCGGCAAGCTCTACACCAACTCGTTTTATGCGCTGCTCGACCAGCACCTTTCGGCCAGCGGCTATGCGGTCATCCAGACCACGTCTCCCCTGGTGGCGCGGCGCAGCTACTGGACGGTGGTGAGCACGCTGGAATCCGTCGGGCTCAAGGCCGCCCCCTATCACGCCAATGTGCCCAGTTTTGGCGAATGGGGTTTTGTGGTCGCCAGCCGACGGCCTTTCAGCCCCACGACGCAAAGCGGCGCCTTGCCCGCCGGCCTGCGTTTTCTGGACCCGCAGACCTTGCCCTTGCTGTTTGATTTCCCTGTGGACATGGCACGCGTGCCGGCGCCCGTCAACCGGCTCTCCAGCCAGGAACTGGTGCACAGTTACGAGCAGGAATGGGGCAAGGTGCTGCATTGAAGCGCCGGGATTTCCTGGCCGCCTCCGCACTTCCGCTGCTGGGCTGCAAGGAGGCCACGCATGTCGAAGGCGKTTTTGTGGGTGCGAACCATGAGCGCGGCCATCTGCTTCGGCCTGACGAGACCGGCAGAGCCCGTGCCTGGCCGGCCCCTTCCGTCACCCGGCGCACCCGCGTACTAATTGCCGGCGGCGGTGTCGCCGGCCTGGCGGCGGCGCGTGCGCTGCGCCTGCGCGGCATGCAGGACTTCGCGCTGCTGGAGCTGGAAGACCAGGCCGGTGGCAACAGCCGCGCAGGCGTGGTCAATGGCGTGCCTTGCCCGCTGGGCGCGCACTACCTGCCGGTGCCCGGGGATGCRGCGCGTGATGTGCAGGATTTGCTCGAAGAACTTTCACTGCGCCAGCGCGTGGCCGGCCGCTGGGTGTATGACGAACGCCATTTGTGCCACAGCCCGCAGGAGCGGCTGTTCATCAATGGCCAGTGGCAGGAAGGGCTGCTGCCCCTGCAGGATGCCGGTGCTGCCGTGCTGGCCGAGTACCGGCGCTTTGCGGTGCTGGTGCAGCAGACCTCGTCTGCAGCCGCATTCCCGATTCCTGTTGCCGGAGTGCCCTTGGCACCGCAACACCGCGCGCTGGATGCCGTGACGTTCAAGGCATGGCTGGACCAGCAGCAACTCACCAGTACGCCACTGCGCTGGTACCTCGACTATTGCTGCCGCGACGATTACGGCGCGGGCCTGGACACGGTATCGGCCTGGGCCGGCATCCATTACTTCGCCAGCCGGCATGGTTTTCAAGCGCCCGGCGACGCAGCTTCTGCGGAGCGCGAAGCGGGTGTGCTCACCTGGCCCGAGGGCAACGGCTGGCTTACCCGCCAATTGGCTGCACCACTCGGTGAACGCCTGTACGCCGGCCGCACCGTGGTTCGCGTGGCTGCGGGCCGTCATGGTGTAGAGGTCGATGCCTTCAATGCGGCGACCCAGACCGTCGAGCGCTGGCAGGCTGAGCAATGCATCCTGGCGATGCCGCTGTTTGTGGCGGCGCGTGTGGTGGAAAGCCCGCCGCCCGCATTGCGCGAAGCCGCCGGCCAGCTGCGTTACGCACCCTGGCTGGTGGCCAACCTGCACATCAAGGCCGCGCTGCACGACCGGCCCGGTGCCGCACCCAGCTGGGACAACGTCATCTACGGCGGGGACGCAGCAGGCAGCGTTGCGCAGGCAGGCCTGGGTTACGTCGACGCCATGCACCAGAGCCTGCAGGCCGTGCCCGGCGCCACGGTGCTCACGTATTACCGCGCCTTTGGCATTGAACCGGCGGGCCGCAAAGCCTTGTACGAGAAGCCCTGGACGCACTGGCGTGACAGCGTGCTGGCCGAGCTGTCGGCGCCGCATCCTGATCTGCCCGGCAAGGTCACGCGCATGGAAATCATGCGTTATGGCCATGCGATGAGCACGCCGGTGCCGGGTGTGCGCAACAGTGCGGCTTTGCGGGCGCTGCAAGGGCGTTTGCAGGCGCCTTGGCAGCGGCTGCATTTTGCGCACAGTGATTTATCGGGGTATTCGGTGTTTGAGGAGGCTTTTACGCAGGGGCATCACAGAGGGACTTCACTGGCCTGACCGCGTGTCGGCCAGATGGATGGAGGCCCTTGGACCGGATGGCAACTTGGCTTAGCATGAGAGCCAGCCAGGCGTGACCTGGTGGGAGGTATGGATGGAATTCGACCAGATGTTTGAAACCCTGGCCGCCTTGCCGGCCGCGGAGCAACGGCAGTGGGCGCTGGCCGTGCTGGGCGTTCTCGCCACCATGGCGCTGGTGCTCCTTGTTGAGCGCCGCTACTTCAAAAGAAGCCAGAGAACCGGCAGTTGGATCGCGTTGAGGCTGGCATCGGCGTTGTTGGCGCCGCTCACCTTTGCCGCCGTGGTGGTTCCGGCCCGGTCTGTATCGGGCATGGAAGCCCTTGCTGTTTTTTATGTAGCCCTTTTCACTGCCGTGCCGCTTTTATGGTTTGGCGGCCATCTGCTGGTGGGCCGCGGCTTGCGGCCCGCCTTGACGACCAGCGAATGCATGGTGCTCGCCATTGTGGGCATCGGCATCCTGGCGATTCCCGCCACCGCATTCATGGCCGCGCAATTTCCGATGGAAGATGCGGCGCGGCGCCTGGCAACCCAGCGGCAGAAAGCACCTGGCTCCACGCCGCTTGCGCATACGGCCGGCCCTCTCCGGCGTTTTACGGTGCCGGGGGCCGGCGAGGTTTACGCGCAGTCGTTGACCGCCCCGGTCGGCATCCGGCTGGAGCGGGTCGATGACAGACGCAACGGGCCCTGGTACGACACGCGGGGCACCACGCATCCGGTGTTCTGCAGACAGGGCGAGGATTTGCACTTGATGTGGTCAGCGAGCGAGCCGGCGCCGCAATTGCGCCTGCACTGGGTGCAAGCAGACGGCCGGCGTGTGAAGGGAGAGTTTTTTGCGGACCCTCGGACGGCGTCCGCAGACACCCCTGAGTTTTCAATCGCTTTTCGTCCCGACGGGTTTGACCCGGTGGCGCCGATTCCCCGCGTGCGCGCCTACCTGGGCATTCTTCAGCGGGATGGCACGATGTACACCAATATGCTCAATCCGTTGCAACCGGGGGAGACGTCGCAGAACGACTGCCTGATGCAGGGCTACCGTCGTGTGGGGTGGCCGGACGAGGGAGTGGTGCAGAAGGTCAGTATCACGTTTCAGTTGCCGATGGGCGCGCTACCCTTGCGGGGAGAACTTGTGCGGCCAGCCGTTGAGGCTAAGTAGGCAGGCCGGATAATCTCGTTGCGCCATGGCAAATGGCTAATCCAGAAGGAAACTCATGCCGGACTTTGTGGTTTACCGGGCAAGGCCCATGTCTTTGTTGTCGTGCGGTGTACTGGCAACGCTGCTTGCATCCTGTGCGGTCAACAAACAGGCGGCCGATACAGTGGTGCTGACGGGGCGCGTGGAAAAGGTCTATGACCCCTGCACCCAATCCCTGACCAATAACTTCACGGCCAATGTTGAGCAGCCACCCGGCATAGCGGCCATCGGCAGGGCAATGGAGCCTCTGCTCAAGCCAATCGACAAGGCCTTGGCACCGCGAGAGTGTCTTTTCTTGATACGCCAGACCAATACCGAGCAGCTCTTTTTTCGGACCAGTCAGAATTTTGCCGTTGGCAGTTGTGTGAAGGTCTACCTGACGGCCGAAAAAATGCGTGCCTGGAAAAGCATCAATCCCTTGATGACCAACACGTTGGTGGAACCAGGTTCGGCGATAGAGGCAAGCGATTGCCCCTGAGCGAAACGCTATTCCCAAAGCGCTCTTACCCCTTCATCAACGCCTCAATCTCATCCCCATCCACCGGCACACCCCGCGTCATCAGCTCACAGCCCTTGGCGGTCACCAGCGCATCGTCCTCAATCCGGATGCCGATGTTCCAGAACTCCTTGGGCACGTTCTTGCCGGGGCGTACATAAATACCGGGCTCGATGGTCAGCACCATGCCGGGCCGCAGGATGCGTGAGGGCTTGCGCATCACGGTCTGGCCCAGGGCGTCTTTTTCCTCGCGCGGCTTGCTGCCGGGCTCGGTGTAGTCGCCGCAGTCATGCACGTCCATGCCCATCCAGTGGCCCGTGCGGTGCATGTAAAACTGGCGGTAGGCGCCGGACTCGAGCACGTCGTCGACCTTGCCGTGCTTCTTTTTGTCGAGTAGGCCGGTGTCCAGCATGCCTTCCACCAGTACACGCGTCGCAGCATCGTGCGGATCTAAAAAGCGTTTGCCGGGCTTTGTCACTTTCACCGCGGCGACCTGCGCGGCCAGCACGATGTCGTACAGCGTGCGCTGGGCCGGCGTGAACTTGCCGTCTGCCGGGAAGGTGCGGGTGATGTCGCTGGCGTAGCCGTCCAGTTCGCAGCCGGCGTCGATCAGGCACAGCTGGCCGGGTTTGAGTTCCGTATCGCCGGCGCGGTAATGCAGGATGCAGGCGTTGGCGCCGGCCGCGACGATGCTGCCGTAAGCCGGAAACTGCGAACCATGGCGGCGGAACTCGTGCAGCAGTTCAGCTTCGAGGTGGTATTCACGCAGGCCGCCCTTCAGTTTCCCGTTGGCACCGTTGCGCAGCATCGCTGCCGAGGTCTGCATGGCGCGTACGTGGGCACCGGCTGAAATCTTGCCGGCGCGCTTGAGGATGGCGACTTCATGGCTGTCTTTGACCAGCCGCATTTCGTCGAGCAGCTTGCACAAATCGTGCTGGCTTTGCGGGCACTCGGCGCCGTAACGCACGCGGGCGCGCACCTTGTTCAACCAGCCGTCCACTTGGGTTTCCAGGCCCTTGTGTGTGGCAAATGGAAACCACACGGCGCTCTGGTTGCTCAGCAGCCCAGGCATTTTTTCTTCCAGCGCTTCCACACTGAAGGCGGCGTCCACACCCAGCGCGGCGGGCGCGGCCTTGGGGCCCAGGCGAATGCCGTCCCAGATCTCACGCTCCAGGTCCTTGGGCCGGCAAAACAGCGTGGTCTTGCCGCTGGCCTCAATCACCAGCCAGCTGTCGGGTTCGCTGAAGCCGGTCAGGTAATAAAAATAGCTGTCGTGGCGGTAGGGAAAGTCGCTGTCGCGGTTGCGCGGGTATTCGGGCGCGGTGGGCAGCAGGGCGATGCCGCCGCCGGCCGCCTTCAGGGCGCGGGCAATGGCAGCGCGGCGTTTTTCGTAGATCGTGGTGGTGCTCATATGCGTTCCGCTTCAGTTTGTGGTGGTTTGATTCAGCTCGTGCAGCCGCGCCGGTGTGCCGACATCGGTCCAGGCGCCTTCATACAGCTCGGCGCTCACGGCCTGATTGTCCATCGCCGTACGCAAAAGCGGTGCCAGCGGGGCTTTCAGGCCCTGGGGGTTGCCGAAGGGCAGGCTGTCGAACAACTCGCGCCGGTACAGGCCGATGGTGCTGTAGGTGAATTTGGGCTGCGGGTTGTCCTTGGGC
>NZ_JBFUGX010000036.1:0-12365 GCF_056402675.1 Polaromonas sp. P3_C2
GATCTGCACCCTTGGGCCGTGAAGCAAGCCGAGGCCTCCAAGTACCGCACGGTCGGCGTTTATGCAGGCGCCCTGGGGTTCAGCTTCAATACCGTCGAGCTGGCCAAACGCAAATTGCCCGAACCCAAATGCTGGGCCGACCTGATCAAGCCGGAGTTCAAGGGCGAAGTCCAGGTCGCCAACCCCAACTCGTCCGGCACCTCCTACACGCTGCTCGCCACCCTCGTGCAAATCATGGGCGAAGACAAGGCCTTCGACTACCTGAAGGCCCTTCATCGCAACATCAACCAATACACCAAGTCGGGCGCTGCGCCAGCCCGTGCGGCAGCCACCGGCGAAAGCATGATCGGCATCACCTTTCTGCACGACGCCGTCACGCACGCCGTGGCAGGCGCTCCACTGAAGGTGGTCGCACCGTGCGAGGGTACGGGCTACGAGATCGGCAGCATGAGCATCATCAAGGGTGCCAAAAATCTGGCCAACGCCAAAAAATGGTACGACTGGGCCCTGACACCTGAAGCGCAGGACATTGCCACGGTCGCGCATTCGTACCAGAACCCCTCCAATAAAAAAGCATCCTTGCCGCCACAGGCGCCCAAGCTGGCCGACGTCAAACTGATCGACTACAACTTCGCCAAGTACGGCGCTTCGGCCGAACGCTCGCGCCTGCTGGGCAAATGGGACAAGGACATCGGGGCACTGCCCAAGTGAGTGCTGAACACATCCCGCAATTCCATTGCTCACTGATGAATCACGTCACACCTTGACTACACCCATTGCAGTGATGGCAGCCGCCCCACGCGTGCGGGCTGATCCGCTGAGCTGGCTGCTGGCAGCACTGGGCATTGCAGCGGGCGTGCTTCTGATGCCGTGGACCCAGAGCTCAGCTTACGTTGCCGGCGGGTGCGTGCTGGCCGCCGTCGCAAGCGTGCTGGCAACACGTGCCGGCGCATTCAAGAGCGATGCCGCCATTTCCGGCATCGTCTGCATCCTGTCGCTGCTGCTGGCCATTTTTGTCATCTACCCGATCGGGCGCATGCTGCTGGCGGCTTTCGTGGACGAGCGGGGCAACTGGCTGATCCAGACCGCCGCCGCCCGGTTTTTCAGCGAAGACATCTGGGGCACGGGCTGCATCGCCGGCAACGTCAGATGCGGCGTGGCCATCAACTCCATCGTTCTGGCCACCCTCGCCGGCATCGGAAGCACGCTTTTCGGTTTCGCGCTGGCCCTGCTGGCCGAGCGGGGCGGCAGGCGTTTTCGCGGCAGCCTTCGCGTGCTCTCCATCCTGCCGGTCGTCACGCCGCCTTTTGTCATCGGCCTGGCCATCATCATCCTGTTCGGCCGAACCGGCATCGTGACTCAGCTGATGAGCGACTGGTTCGGCATTGCCCGGTCGCGCTGGATCTATGGCCTGCCCGGCGTACTGCTGGCGCAAGTGGTGTGCTTTACGCCCCTGGCTTTCCTGTTGATCAGCGGTGCGCTGCGCCTCGTCAGCCCGACGCTTGAAGAAGCGGGCCAGGTGCTGAGGGGTTCGCCATGGCATGTGTTCCGCACCGTGACCTGGCCTCTGGTGCGCCCTGCCATTGCCAATGCCTTCCTGCTGGGTTTTGTGGAAAGCCTGGCGGACTTCGCCAATCCGCTGGTGCTCTCGGGAAATTTCGAGGTACTGTCGACGAAAATTTTCTTCGCCATTGCCGGCGCGCAGCACGATGCATCACGCGCGGCTATCCTCGCCGTCACGCTGCTGCTGCTGACGGTCGGCATCTTTGCACTGCAACAGCGCTGGATCGGCAAGGCCTCCTACACATCCGTGAGCGGAAAAGGCGACAGTGGCCTGCCCGCCGCGCTGCCCACAGGCGTCAAGTGGGGCGCACTGGCGCTGGTCCTTCCCTGGGGCGTGCTGACGGTGCTGTCGTACGGCATCATCCTGATCGGCGGCGTAGTCAAGGACATCGGAAGGTTCGACCTGACACCTTCGCTGCAGCACTTCGAGACTGGCTTTGGCCTGAGTTGGGGCGCAGGTGGCCTGGTGTTTTCGGGCTCGGCGTGGAACAGCCTCTTCACCACGCTCGGCGTCGCGGCTGTTGCCGCACCTCTTACCACCGCGCTGGGCTTGCTGGGAGGCTATGTCGTAAGCCGCCACGTCTTCAAGGGCCGGCGCGCCTTCGAATTCCTGACCATGGTGAACTTCGCCGTGCCCGGCACCGTGATCGGTGTTGCCTACATCGTCGCCTTCAACGTGCCGCCGCTTGAATTCACCGGCACCTTCGCCATCATCGTGCTGTGTCTGGTGTTTCGCAACATGCCGGTGGGTGTGCGGGCCACGGTCTCGGCCCTGTCGCAGCTCGATCGTTCGCTCGACGAAGCCTCCGCCACGCTGCGCGCGAGCACATCGCGCACGTTCGCGCGGGTCATCCTTCCGCTGCTGCGTCCCGCCATCATTGCCAGCCTTGTGTTCAGTTTTACGCACGCCATCACGGCCGTCAGCGCAGTGATCTTCCTGGCGACCGCCCAGCACAACCTTTCGACGGTCTATATCGCGGGGCGTGTCGAAGTCGGCGAGTACGCGCTCGCCATTGCCTATTCGTCGGTGCTTATCGTGATCATGCTGGCCTGCGTCCTGCTCATCCAGCGTTTCATCGGCAATGCGGAGCTGGGGCGGCGCGCGGTGTCCACCGCCTGAGCCTCTGGGTCATCGTCACATCTTTTTCGTTTCACTTTTTTTTAAGCAGGCCCTGCCATGAACCCGTCCCCCGCCGCAGTGGAGTTTCAAGGCGTCGTCAAGCGTTTCGGCAAGGTGGTTGCGCTGCATCCACTTGACCTCACCATCGACAAGGCAGAGCTGGTGACCCTGCTGGGGCCTTCCGGTTGCGGCAAGACAACACTGCTGCGGCTG
Organism: Polaromonas sp. P3_C2; assembly: GCF_056402675.1. Lineage (NCBI taxonomy): Bacteria > Pseudomonadati > Pseudomonadota > Betaproteobacteria > Burkholderiales > Comamonadaceae > Polaromonas > Polaromonas sp. P3_C2. The sequence goes on from NZ_JBFUGX010000036.1 coordinate 2,897, forward strand.
ATCGCAGGCCTCGAGCTACCTTCCGAGGGCGTGATCCGCATCGATGGCCGGGACGTCACCGGCAGGTCGGCGAACCAGCGCGACGTGAGCCTGGTTTTCCAGTCTTATGCGTTGTTCCCGCACATGAGCGCGCTGGAGAACGTGTGCTACGGCCTGCTCGCCTCCGGCATGAAGAAACCGCAGGCCGTGGCGTTGGCAAAAACCAAAATGGACCTGCTCGGCATTGCCGACTACGCCGATCGGCTCTCGTCGGAGCTGTCCGGTGGGCAGCAGCAGCGCGTGGCAGTGGCACGGTCACTGGTGCTGGAGCCGGCCGTGCTGATGTTTGACGAACCCTTGTCGAACCTGGATGCCAAACTGCGCCGCAAGGTACGCCAGGATATCCGCGACCTTCAGCAGAACCTGCAACTCACCGTGGTTTACGTCACGCACGACCAGGAAGAGGCGCTGGCGGTGTCAGACCGCATTGTGGTCATGCAAAAGGGACGCATTGCGACGATGGGCGCGCCGCGCGATTTGTACGAGGCGCCCGTCTCAAGTTTTGTGGCGGACTTCATCGGCGACGCCAACCTGATCAACGGCGAGCTGGTCACAGTGCAAGGCCAGCATTTCTTCCGCGCCGACCAGGTTGATGTGCGGGTTGTCCCGCCGCCAGGCATGCCGGACGGCGCCGTGGCCCTGGCCATACGCCCACACCGCATCCGTATCGGCGAACTGGAAGCAAGCACACTGACAGGAAAAGTCCTGCGGCAGGCTTACCTGGGTAGCCGGATCGAAAGCGTGGTGCTCACGCCGCTGGGTGAACTGCTGGTGTTCAGTGACGCCCTGCTGAGCGTGGCCGAGCCAGGCAGCACGGTCGGCCTGCATTTTGCCGCAACCGACGCGCGCGTGACCGCACGGGAATAGATAGCTGCGCAGCCATGCGCCGCCGGCAAGCCGTCAGGCGAGCTTCTGGCTGTGGCTGACCAGCTGATCGAGCTTGGCCCTGGCCGCGCCCGACTCCAGCGCAGCGCGGGCCAGCACGATGCCAGCCTTCATGGAATCGGCCACATTGGCGGCATACAGCGCCGCCCCGGCGTTCAGGACCACAATGTCGCGCGCAGCACCCGGCTGGTTGTCGAGTACACCCTGCAGCATGGCCTTCGACTGCTCGGGCGTTTCCACGCGCAACGCGCGATTGCTGGCCATAGGCATGTCGAAGTCTTCAGGGTGGATTTCGTATTCGGTGATTTCGCCGTTCTTGAGCTCGCCGACCACAGTAGCCGCGCCCAGGCTGACCTCGTCCATGCCGTCCTTGCCGTAGACCACCAGCGCGTGCTCGGCACCCAGGCGCTGCAAAGCGCGGACCTGGATACCAACCAGGTCCGAATGAAACACGCCCATCAGGATGTTGGGTGCACTGGCCGGGTTGGTCAAGGGGCCCAGGATATTGAAGATGGTGCGCACGCCGAGTTCCTTGCGGATGGGCGCAACGTTCTTCATGGCAGGATGGTGGTTGGGTGCGAACATGAAGCCCACACCGACCTCGTCGATGCACTTCGCAATGGCTTCGGGCGACAGGCCGATATGGATGCCCAGCGACTCGATCACGTCGGCGCTGCCCGACTTGCTGCTGACACTGCGCCCGCCGTGCTTGCTGACCTTGGCGCCGGCTGCCGCCGCCACAAACATGGAACAGGTCGAGATGTTGAAGGTGTGCGAGCCGTCACCACCGGTGCCGACGATGTCGACCAGATGGGTTTTGTCGGCCACATTGACCTTGGTCGAAAACTCGCGCATCACCTGCGCGGCGGCCGTGATCTCGCCGATGGTTTCTTTCTTCACGCGCAGGCCGGTGATGAGCGCAGCCATCATGACGGGCGACATCTCGCCGCTCATGATCAGCCGCATGATGTGCAGCATCTCGTCGTGGAAGATTTCGCGGTGCTCGATGGTGCGCTGCAGGGCTTCTTGCGGCGTGATCTTGTGGGTGTTGGGCATGACGCGTCTCGCTTCTTCGTTCTGGAGCTATATAGAACCGGTTCAGTTGGCCGGATGATCGGTAAAGGCCAGCTTGAGGCCGAATGCGATGAACATGGCGCCGGCCGCGCGGTCCAGCCAGTGCATGCCGCGCTGCACGGCATCGCGCCGGGCCATCCAGGCAGCCGCCAGGGCCCAGCCCGAATTSACCGGGATGGCGTTCAARTTGAACAGCACGCCCAACAACACAAAGGCCAGGGCCTTGTTGTCAGTGCCGGGCGCGATGAACTGCGGCACGAAGGCCAGGAAAAAAATCGCMACCTTGGGGTTCAGSACATTGGTCCAGAAGCCYCCCATGAAGACGGCTTTCAGGCGCCGCTCCGGCTGGGCGGCAGCCGCCGCGGCGAGGTCGGTGGTGGCCTGCGGCGCCCTGGAAAACAAAATTTTCGCGCCTATCCACAGCAGGTACGCCGCGCCTATCCACTTAAGCACGGTAAATGCCGTGGCCGAAGTCGCAAGCAAGGCACCGACGCCCACGGCCGCCGCGAAGATGTGGACGAAGCAACCAGCCGTAATGCCGAGGCCGGCAACAATGCCGGCGCGCGCGCCCGAGCGCAGTGAATTGGTCACGATATAAAGCACGTCCGGGCCCGGCGTCAGGTTCRGCAGCCAGCCAGCCGCGATGAAAATCAACAGGTGTTGAAAGTCAGGCATGGCGTACTCCTAATGGTTGAAGAATTGCCGGATGGCGGCCACAGCGCGGTCTACGCCGGCGGTGTCCACATCCAGGTGCGTGACAAAACGCAGGCGGTACATGCCGGTGTTGGCATCTATGCCGTGCGCAGCCAGGCTGGCCAGCAGCGCGTTCATGCGCTCTCGCGTGCCACCCACAACATCGGCAAAGACGATATTGGTATCGGGCGCCACCACCTGCAGTTCCGGAATGCCAGCGAGCCCGTCGGCCAGACGGCGGGCCAGTGCATGGTCTTGCGCCAGCCGGTCGACGTGGTGGTCCAGCGCGTAAGAAGCCGCGGCCGCCAGCAGGCCGGCCTGGCGCATCGCGCCGCCGGCCATCTTGCGCACGCGGTGCGCGCGGGCAATGAACTCCTTGGAGCCGCACAGGGCCGAGCCCACCGGGGCGCCCAGCCCCTTGCTGAAGCAGATCGACACCGAATCAAAACACTGGGCGATGCGGCGGGCTTCCGCTTTCACCTCACCGCCGGTCTGCTCAGCCTGGGCCGTGGCGGCATTGAAAAGGCGCGCGCCGTCCAAGTGCCGTGACAAGCCCTTGCTTTTGGCCAGTGTGGTCGCCTGCTCGACATAAGCCATCGGCAGCAACTTGCCGCCCAGCGTGTTTTCCAGCGCAAGCAAGCGGGTGCGCGCGAAATGCGCGTCGTCGGGTTTGATCGCGGCTTCAATGTCGGCCAGGGCCAGCGTGCCGTCGGGCTGGTGGTTCAGCGGCTGCGGCTGCACACTGCCGAACACCGCCGCGCCGCCGCCTTCCCAGCGGTAACAATGCGCCAGCTGGCCGACGATGTATTCGTCACCGCGCTGGCAGTGGCTCAAGATCGCGCAGAGATTGCTTTGCGTGCCTGTGGGCACAAACAGGGCCGCTTCAAAGCCCAGCAGGCCGGCGATTTTTTCCTGCAGCGCGTTGACGCTGGGGTCGTCGCCAAAAACGTCGTCCCCCAGTGGCGCCGCTTGCATGGCCTCACGCATGGCTTGCGTGGGCCGGGTGACGGTGTCGCTTCTCAAATCAATAGTCATTTCGGCCTCCAGCCCTTTTAAAATCTGCGTCAGCAGCTATAAAAACAATAGCAACGCAGGTCATGCTGTTTGCTCCAGGAAGTTCTTCAGCATGGCGTGGCCGTGCTCGGTGAGGATGGATTCCGGATGGAACTGCACACCCTGGATCGGCAACTCCGTGTGGCGCACACCCATGATCTCGCCGTCGTCGGTTCGCGCCGTGACAGTCAGCACGTCGGGGCATGAAGACTTTTCGATGGCCAGAGAGTGGTAGCGGTTCACCACAAACTGCTCGGGTAGCCCGGCGAACACGCCCTGCTGCGTGGTGGTGATGACACTGGTCTTGCCGTGCATGAGCTGCTGCGCGCGCACGATTTTGCCGCCGAAGGCCTCGCCAATGGCCTGGTGGCCCAGGCACACACCCAGAATCGGCAGCTTGCCGGCAAAGTGCTGGATGGCCGCGACGGAAATGCCGGCCACCGCCGGCGAGCAGGGGCCAGGCGACACCACCAGCAGGTCTGGCGCGCGCTCGGCGATACCGGCTACCGTGATTTCGTCGTTCCGAAAAACTTCCACCTCCGCTCCCAGCTCGCCAAAATACTGGACGATGTTGTAGGTGAAGCTGTCGTAGTTGTCGATCATCAAGAGTTTGTGCTTCATGATTCAGGTCTCCTGGCGCAGGCGTGTGAATTCGCCGCGCTCAAAGTCAATGGATGCGGCAATCATGGCGCGGTAAGCAGCCTCCACGATGGCCTCGGGGGCGCCGGCTTTGCGGGCCTGTGCGCGCACGCGCTCGATGATGAAATCGATGCGAGCCTGGTCGTACACCTGATCCGCGTTCTGCTTGATGCTCGCCGCCTGTGCCACATAAGCGCTGCGCTCGGCGATCAGCGGCACGATGCGCTCGTCCAGCGCGTCGATGTTGCGGCGCACGTCGGCCATGCTGTGGCAATGCTCGATGCCTGCGTGGGTTGGCTGGCTCATTCCAGGCCCTCCTCGACTAGCTCGGATGCCCGCAGCAGCGCGCGCGCCTTGGCTTCGGTTTCTTTCCATTCAAGTTCAGCCACCGAATCGGCCACCACACCGGCCGCCGCCTGCACATACAGCATCTGGTCCTTGATAATGCCGGTGCGGATCGCAATGGCGACATCCATGTCGCCGGCATAGCTGAGGTAACCGCAGGCGCCGCCGTAGAGGCCCCGCTTGGTCGGCTCAAGCTGGTCGATCAGCTCCATGGCATGGACCTTGGGCGCGCCGGTGAGCGTGCCGGCCGGGAAGGTGGCCTTGAGCACGTCCATGCTCGACATGCCGTCAAGCAGCGTGCCCTCCACATTGCTGACGATGTGCATCACGTGGCTGTAGCGCTCGACCGCGAAGGCTTCGGTGACTTTCACCGTGCCGGTTTTGGCGATGCGGCCAATATCGTTGCGCGCCAGGTCAATCAGCATCACGTGCTCGGCACGCTCTTTGGGGTCGTTCACCAGTTCGTGCTCCACGGCCTTGTCGGCCTCCGGCGAAGAGGCTCGGGGCCGCGTGCCCGCCAACGGCCGGATGGTGATTTTCTGCCCGTCGTCGATTTTTTCCTGGCGCACCAGAATTTCGGGAGATGCACCCACAACATGGAAGTCTCCGAAGTGGTAGTAGTACATGTAAGGCGAGGGGTTCAGTGAACGCAGTGCGCGGTACAGGCTCAGCGGCGACTCGGTGTAGCGCTTCTTGATGCGCTGGCCGACCTGYACCTGCATGAAGTCGCCCGCCTCGATCAGCCGCTTGGCGCGTTCCACGGCGGCAATGTAGTCTGCCTTGGCAAAATCGCGCTCGGCCGGATAACTCTGCGACGGTTTCACCACCGGCGCGCTGACGGAATACTTCAGCTGGTCCTTGAGCTCGCGCAGGCGCTTTTTGGCATTGGCATACGCCTCCGGCCTCGCCGGGTCGGCATAAACAATCAGGTAAAGCTTGCCCGACAGGTTGTCGATCACGGCGAGCTCTTCACACTGCAGCAACAGGATGTCGGGGCAGCCCAGCGTGTCCGGCGGACAGGAGGCTTCGAGTTTCTTTTCGACGTAACGCACGGTGTCGTAGCCGAAGTACCCCGCCAGGCCGCCGCAAAAGCGCGGCAGGCCGGGCCGCAGGGCGACCTTGAAACGCTTTTGGTAGTCGCTGATGAAGTCCAGCGGATTGGCTTTGGAGGTTTCCACAACCTTGCCGTCCGTCACCACTTCGGTCAGGGTATCTGGCCCAAAACCGGATGCCCGCACCAGCGTGCGCGCGGGAAGGCCGATAAAACTGTAGCGGCCGAACCGCTCGCCCCCCACGACCGATTCCAGCAGGAAGCTGAACTTGCCGCCGTCTCTGGAATGCGCAAGCTTGAGATAAAGGGAAAGAGGTGTTTCGAGGTCGGCAAACGCCTCGACCATCAAGGGAATGCGGTTGTAGCCCTGGCCGGCCAGGCTTTTAAATTCGAGTTCTGTGATCACGGATGAGTCCTTCGCAAGGAGGCAACGCGCTCAAAGGCGTAGCCACCTGTCATTCAAAATACCCCGAAGCATGGGGCCGGGATGCTCCGGCAGGGCCGGAGCGCATCAAGGGGGTGTCGCAAAAACCGCGGCAGATACACGGGCAAGTGGCAGTGTGCCAGCCCGCGTGCGCCTCAGGCGTGCGAGAAATGACAGGTACGCCAGGGCCAGGCTCCCCGGCCTGCACAACCTGTCTGAATGACGCGATGAATGAACATGAAGGACAAAGTGTAGCAAACAGCGGCCCATCAGGGCCTCCAGGCCAGCGCAGTTGGCAAAGTTACAACAACTGGTAGTAATGCTTATCTCGCAAACCCTCTTGTAAGGGAGGGTAGCCGCACCCAAAATGAACCCATAAAAAAAAGAACGCTCGTTCTATTTTCCCTATTATCTGGAGATAAATTCATGACTTTGACAACGCGATGCATGGCTGGCTTGGCCGGTTTGGTACTGTCGTTCAGCGCCCTGGCCGACCCTATGGAAGTTTCAGGCATCAAGCTCGATGACCCGGTCGAGGTGAGCGGCGCCAAGCTCCACCTGAACGGCGCAGGCGTTCGCTATAAAGCGGTTTTCAAGGTCTATGTCGGCGCGCTCTATCTCGGGAAAAAAGCAGTGACTCCTGAAGAGGTCTACGCGGCCCCAGGTCCCAAACGGGTCAGCATCACGCTGCTGCGCGAAATTGATTCGAACGAGCTCGGCAAGAGCTTCACCAAAGCCTTTGAAGAAAACACGCCAAAAAACGAGATGTCCAAGCTGATTCCCGGGCTGATCAAGATGGGACAGATATTCGCCAGCCAGAAAAAATTGGTGGCCGGGGACAACTTCACCATTGACTGGATCCCCGGCACCGGCACCATCATCACGGTCAAAGGCAAACCGCAAGGCGATCCATTCAAGGAAGCAGAGTTCTTCACCGCACTTCTGCGCATCTGGCTGGGCCCGCAACCGGCCGACTGGAAACTGAAGGACGCGATGCTCGGCAAACCCGCCTGAAGCGGCGCAAGTCACACTCTCTCAACGGGGCGCAAGCCCCGTTGTCATTTCTGGAGCCGCAGCTCCGCCAGCGAGTCAATGAAGCCATCGGCGTCCACAGCGCGAACCGGCTCGCCATGGTTATACCCATACGTCACCAGCAACACCGGACAGCCCGCGGCCCGGGCGGCCCGGGCATCGTTGCTGGAGTCGCCGATCATCAGCGTGCGGGCAGGCGAAGTGCCGAGGCATTCGCAGGTTCTCAGCAAGGGCAGCGGATCTGGCTTTTTGCGCTCGAATGAATCCCCGCCAAAAACCTGGGTAAAAAAGCCGTCGAGGCCTTTGAGCTTGAGCAGTTCGCGGGCAAACGCCAGGGGTTTGTTGGTCAGGCAGGCAAGCCGCAGTCCGTCCTGCTGCAACACATGCAAGCCTTCCAGGACACCCGGATAAACCGCAGAGTGCCGGCCATTGATGCGGGTGTAATGCCGTTGGTAAGCGACGTAGGCCGCATCGTAAAGCGCTATTAAATCGATAGCTGCCAGCGCAATGCCCATCTTCTCCTGGACATATTTCAGCGTGGTCCTGACGAGATGCTCCGAGCCTTTTCCAACCATGCGCTCCACTGCTGCAGCATCAAGCGCAAACGCCGGCAGGTGGCCCGGCAGCAYTTCGGCCAGCATCAGGTTGAGGGCAGCCACAAAGTCGCCCAGGGTATCGACCATGGTGCCGTCCAGGTCGATGATGGCAGCGTCAAAACGGTCGTTGTCAAAAATCATTAGGGTTCAATACAAGGCAGTAACGCTCAAAACAGATAGCAGCCCGAACTGATGATACGGATGAGTCATTCCTGGCACAGGAATTCTCCCCAAGACCAGTCACCGCCAGTACCTCATCGGGTTGATCTTAAAGGCAGATAGCCTGTTGTCTTCTGCAGCCGTGAGTCCGGGCCGATCCTGCCATATGGCGGCGGCCGTGGGCCGCGCACAGGCATGCTGGACAGCATGCCGATGATCCAGGGAACTATCAGGAATAAAAAAGCGGCGCACCACTTTCGCGACGCGCCGCTTCGGCTGCTGAACTCAATTCAGCCTGGATTCCTTGGGCAGCCGGGCGGCCAGCCACTCATGGACGTCGGCCCGTACATTGCGGCCGCGCAGCAGGAAGTCTTCCCACAGCGACGGAACGTAAGGCAAGTAGACCAGCGGCATTCCAGCCTGCTCGGGGGTGCGGGCGCCTTTGCGTGCGTTGCACGACCGGCATGCACTGACCAGGTTGGTCCAGCTGTAGGCTCCACCCTTGCTGTCGGGAATGATGTGCTCGGCTTCGAGATCTTTTTCGAGGAAGATCTGAGCGCAGTAGGCGCAGGTGCAGCGGTCCCGGCGCAACAGCTTGGGTTTCGACACGGCCGGCGTGACCTCAAACAGGTTGCGCCGCGGCGAACCGCGCAGGGCAATGATGGGCTGAATGACCATCAGCGATTGCCGGCCACGCGCCACATTCCACCCACCGCGAAGCGTGGCGAGGGGGCTGTCACCCTCCTCCCACGCCACAGTACCGGTGGCATAGTGCAACGCCGCATCTTCAGCCGTGATCCAGGCCTGGGGCGTCCCCTGGATGTCGAGCTGCAGAACGTGATGCATCGTGGCCTCCTGTAAGGTGAAATGAATGAATTTGGTAGCTCTTGAGAGGATCGAACTCCCGACCATCGCCTTGTAAGGGCGCTGCTCTACCTGCTGAGCTAAAGTGCTGAACAACGAAGCGCTGAATGGCGAATGGTGCGGACAGAGAATTTCGAAATCTCGACCTACCGGTTAAAAGCCGGTTGCTCTGCCTCTGAGCTATGCCCGCATTGGAGTGGGGTGCAAGACCGGACTCGAACCGGTGACCCGCGGGGTCACATCCCGCTGCGCTGCCAACTGCGCCACTTGCACCGAAAAAAAAGAAACTGGTAGCCGCAGCCGGCATCGAACCAGCGACCTGTGCCTTATCAAGGCACTGCTCTACCACTGAGCTATGCGGCTATGAAAAAAAATTGGCTCCACGACCTGGGGTCGAACCAGGGACGACGCGATTAACAGTCGCGCGCTCTACCAGCTGAGCTATCGTGGAATAAGGGAGGCGGGAAATCAGGTGGGCTCACCACTCGCCGCATTCGCGGACACGCTGATCCAGGTCACGGTCATCTTGTGCATGCCCTCGCTTCTCCAAGGCATGACGATGCCGCGCGCTGCCGGCGGCGGCGATACCGCGCAGCAGGGCACGAACAATGCGGT
>NZ_JBFUGX010000037.1:0-12290 GCF_056402675.1 Polaromonas sp. P3_C2
GTGTGGTGCAGGTGCGCAAGTACTACGCCGCGCCAGCGGAGCTGCTCGATGACCCGGCGCAGTTGCTGGTATGGGCCCGGCAGGCGATCAGTGCGGCGAGCACGGCCTGACAAAAGGAAAAGGCCCGCAGAAAAAGGCTGCTTAAAGCGGCAGGCCCACGTAGTTTTCAGCCAGCGCCGTTGAAGCGGCCTGCGAATGGATCAAATAATCCAGCTCTGCCTCCTGGAGCTTTTGCCCGAAGCCGCCTGCATCGGGAAACTTGTGCATGAGTGACGTGAACCACCAGGAAAAACGCACAGCCTTCCAGACGCGGCGCAGGCAGGTGTCTGAATAGCTGTTGATACCGGCCTCGCTACCGTCGTAAAACTCTGTCAGCGCGCGTGCCAGGTAACGCACATCGCTGGCCGCCAGGTTCAAACCCTTGGCGCCCGTGGGCGGCACGATGTGGGCCGCGTCGCCTGCCAGGAAGAGGCGGCCGAAGCGCATGGGCTCGGCGACAAAGCTGCGCAGCGGCGCAATGCTTTTTTCAATAGAGGGACCTGTGACCAGGCTTTCCGCCAGCTCGGGCGCCAGGCGGCGGCGCAGTTCGTCCCAGAAGGCGTCGTCGCTCCAGTTCTCCACCTTGTCGTCCAGCGGGCATTGCACGTAGTAGCGGCTGCGGGTGTGGCTGCGCATGCTGCACAGGGCAAAACCGCGCGTGTGGTTGCTGTAGACGAGTTCGTGGGAAACGGGCGGCGTCTCTGACAGCACGCCCAGCCAGCCGAAGGGATAGACGCGCTCAAAGGTCTGCAGCGCATTGGCCGGCACGCTGGCGCGGCTCACGCCGTGAAAACCGTCGCAGCCGGCGATGAAGTCGCATTCCACTTCGTGCGCCACGCCGTGCTGCACATAACGCACCTTGGGGTGTGGCCCGTCAAAGTCATGAAGGCTCACGTTTTCGGCTTCATACGCGGTTGCCAGGCCTGCTGCGGCGCGCGCGTCCATCAGGTCGCGCGTGACTTCGGTCTGGCCGTAGACCATCACCTGTTTGCCGCCGGTCAGCTGCTGCAGGTCAATGCGGTGATGGGTGCCGCCAAAGCCGAGGGCAAAGCCGCCGTGCACGAGCCCTTCCTTGTGCATGCGGCCGCCTACACCGACCTCGTCAAGCAGGTCGGTTGTACCTTGCTCCAGCACGCCTGCGCGTATGCGTCCCAGCACATACTCTTTGCTGCGCTGCTCAATCACGATGGCATGGATGCCGGCCTTATGAAGCAGCTGGCCCAGCAAATGCCCGGCGGGGCCGCCGCCCACGATGGCTACCTGTACGCGCATGGTGTCTCCGTTCAATTTGTCGGGCAATGTGCCCCAAGCGAGAAGGTTATGCGGCTGCGTGCGCCGCGCCCAGCGCGTGGCCGCGGCTTTGCACGATGTCCGGCTCACTTGTGCGATGATCGCGCAATGGTCATCTCAAAAACCGCTTTGAAAACCGGCGCTTTCCCGATCGCCAAGCCCGACATGATTGAAGGCATGGCCAAAGGCATGGCCGTGCTCGAGAGTTTTGACACGCAGCGCCAGCGCCTGAACGCCACGCTGGCGGCGGAACGCGCGGGCATCACGCGGGCGGCCGCGCGCCGCCACCTGCTCACGCTCACACACCTGGGTTACCTGGAAACCGACGGCAGCTATTTCTGGCTGGCTGCCAAGGTGCTGCGCTTTTCAGGCAGCTACCTGGCCACCGCACGCCTGCCGCGCGCTGTTCAACCCGCGCTGAACCGGCTGGCCGCRCAAACGCAGGAGTCGTTTTCCGTCGCAGTGCTGGACGGCGACGAGATTGTCATCATTGGCCGCAGCGGTTTTGAGTGGAAGTCACCGGCAGACAGCGGCAGGGCGACGCCGGCGCGCGTGCTGGCTTACGGCTTGCACCTCGGTGCGCGCCTGCCGGCGCATGCGACTTCCACCGGGCGCGTGCTGCTGGCTGCCAAGACTAAAACCGGGTTCAATGCATGGCTGAAAGCCAGGACCGACACAGGCAACCTGGCGCGGTTGACCCTGCACACGACGACCGATCCGCGCAAACTACGCGCCCTTGTTGACCAGGTGCGGCTTGACGACTACTGCGTGGCCAGTGAAGAGCATGAACTGGGTGTGCACGCCCTGGCCGTGCCGCTGCGTGACATGCAGGGGCACACGGTGGCCGCGCTCAATGTGGTGTCGTCGCCGCAGCGGCTGAGGCCGGAGGCCATGCGGCGCGAATTGCTGCCCTTGCTGCTGGATGCCGCGAGGGAGCTGCGTTCGCTGCTTTAGCTTTTGGGTGGCGAAGGGCGCACGGCCAGCGCGACGCCGCCCAGAATGGCCGTGCAACTAGCGGCGAGCGTCCAGCCCAGCGGCTCTCCAAGAAAGACGATGCCGCCCAGTGCGGTAATGGCCGGCACTGAAAGTTGTACCGAGGCCGCCGTAGTGGCGGGAAGCCGCCTCACCGCCGCGTACCAGATGATGTAGCCCATCCCGGAAGTGATCGCACCAGAGGTCACCGCATACGCCGCCCCGCGCATGTCCCAGATCAGTTGCGGGAACATCAAACAGGCCAACAACAGTGCCAGTGGTGTGGCGCGCAGGAAGTTTCCTGCGGTGGCCTGCGTCGCATCACCGGCGTGTTTTCCGCGCAGCGAATACACCGCCCATGCCATGCCGGCCAGCAACATCAGCAAGGCCGATGGCAAGCTTGGTGCGGCGGCGCCGGGCAGCAACAGCGCGATGAGGCCCGCCACGGCAATTACCAGGCCGGCGCTTTGCCTGGCGTCCAGCCGTTCGCCGCGGGCCAGCCCGGTGCCCAGCATCGTGAGTTGCACCGAGCCGAACAGCAGCAGCGCGCCCGTGGCTGCCGGCAGGCTGACGTAGGCCAGCGAGAATGCGGCAGCGTACACGAACAGCGCACCGGCCGACGGCCAGTTGCCGGTCGCCGTGACACCACGYCGCCACATGAAAAGCCAGAGCACCAGCGCACCTGAAGCGATGCGAAGGGCTGTAAAGCTGGCCGCGTCAATCGGTGTGCTGCGCAGTGCGAGGCGGCACAGGAGCGAGTTGCCCGCAAAGGCGAGCATGGCCAGCACGGTGAGGCCCAGCGTTGAGGTGGCCGGTGATACTTTCATGGTGACCGCTCCCGGGCGAACTGTGCGTTCAGGCCGACGCCGCGTTGCGTGCGCCCGTCGGCGCCCTGCGCTTGGGCTTGCCAACTTTTGCCAGCCGGCCGCAGCGGCGGCTAGGGACTGACGGAAAAGCGCTTGGACATTTCTGGGCGGCCAAAGTTTCAGTCATGCCAGGATGGTGACTCCCGGCTCATACGCCAAGGTATTGCGCCAGCAGTTCGGGTTTGGCGTGCAGCTCGGCCGAGCTGCCTTCAAATACCACCTGGCCCTTGACCAGGATGACATTGCGGTCGGTAATCTGGGTGACGTGTTTCCAGTTCTTGTCGACGATCACGCTGCTGATGCCGGTCTCTCGGATCAGGCCGCAGATGCGCCAGATGTCCCGCGCAATCAGCGGCGCCAGGCCTTCGGTGGCTTCGTCGAGGATCAGCACGTCGGGATTGGTCATCAGTGCGCGGCCGATCGTCAGCATTTGCTGTTCGCCACCGGAAAGCTGCTGCCCGCCGTGGTTCAGGCGTTCTTTCAGGCGCGGAAAGGTCTCCAGCACGCGCTCGTAGGTCCAGTCGTTTCTGCGGCCCACGCCGTCTGCGGCGCTTCCTGGTCTGCCGGCGCGCGCCGCCATCTTGAGGTTTTCGGTCACGCTGAGGTTGCCGAAGATGCCGCGGCCTTCGGGCACATAGGCGATGCCGAGGCGGGCGATTTCGTAGGGCGGGGCGCCCGTCATGGGCCTGCCGTTGATGGCGACCGAGCCCGAGCGTGGCTTGACGAGGCCCATGATGCTTTTGAGCAGCGTGCTCTTGCCCATGCCGTTGCGGCCCATGAGGCCTATGGTCTCGCCGCGCGCGACGTGAAAGTCTATGCCGCGCAGTACGTGGCTGGCGCCGTAATAGGTGTGAATGTCCTGGGCGCCGATCAGGATGTCGATCTGTTTCTCAACCATGCTCATAAGGTCTCCAGGCGGGGCCGCAGCGCCGGGCCGCCCCAAGCAAGGCCAGCCCCTGGTGAAGTGAAAGGGGCAGCGCGCCGCAGGCTCGAAGTGAAAAGCGTGGGGGCCATATTCTCAGTGCTCCTCGCCTAAATACGCTGCCTGCACGCCTGCGTCGGCACGGATTTGCGCGGGCGTGCCGCTGGCGATCACCTGCCCGTTGACCATCACGGTGAGCTTGTCGGCCAGCGCGAACACCGCGTCCATGTCGTGCTCGACTAGCAGGATGCCGTGGTTTTTCTTGATGGCCTGCAGCAGGGCGACCATGCGCTCGGCTTCGGCCACACCCATGCCGGCCAGCGGCTCGTCGAGCAGCAGCACCTGCGGCTCGGTGGCCAGGGTCATGGCGATTTCGAGTTGACGCTGCTCACCGTGGCTGATAGTGCCGGCGATGCTGTGCTTGCGGTGTTGCAGGCCAGCCAGTTCCAGCGCTTCTTCGGCGCGGGTGTTGACTGCCGCGAAGTTCGTGGCACGCTTGAGCCAGTGCGCGGCATGCGGCGCACGCGACTGTGACGCCAGCCGCACGTTTTCCCAGACGCTGAAGGGCAGGAAGATATTGGTCTTCTGGTAGCTGCGCCCCAGTCCCTTGCCCGAGATTTTTTCGGGTGTCCAGCCAGTGATGTCATGCCCGCCCAGCGTGACCGTACCCGAGGTCGGCGGCAAGTCGCCAGAGAGCAGGTTGGTCAGCGTGGATTTGCCGGCACCGTTGGGGCCGATGACGGCGTGAATGTGGTTGCGCCAGAGATCGACCGATACGTCGTTGACGGCAGCCAACCCGCCGAAGCGTTTTGTCAGGTTCTYTGCACTGAGGAGGACTTCACTCATGGCCAGCCTCCGCCTTATTCTTGCGCTGGGTGAATTTTTCGACCAAGCCCAGGATGCCGCGCGGCGCAAACGTGACCAGCAGCACGATAAAGAGGCCCATCCACAGCTGCCAGTGCTTGCCCAGGTTGACGCTGCCGATTTGCGGCAGGTCCTTGAAGACGTGCAGCAAATACTCAAAGGCGAACGCGCCAACGATGGCACCGGCAAAATTGCCCATGCCGCCCAAAATGACCATCATGATCGCGTGCGCGCTCATGTGAAAGCCCATGAGCTCGGGGTTGATGTAGCCCGTTTGCGCACCCCACAGGTAACCCGCCAGACCCGCCAGCGCGCCGGCCAGCGTGRAGGCGGAGAGCTTGTAGCCGAAGGTGCCGAAGCCCATGGCGCGCATKCGGTGCTCGTTGACGCGTATGCCGGCCAGCGTGCGGCCAAACGGGCTCCAGAGCAGGCGGCGCAAGAAGGCGTAAACCAGCAGCACGGCCGCGAGCGTGAAGTAGTAGAGCGTGACCTTCTTGTCGAGGTCGAAGGGCACCCAGCCGAAGATGGCTGCGCTCGGCTTGAAGTTGACGTACAGCCCGTCAGAGCCGCCCAGCGCCTTGTTGTCGAAGAAGAGGTAGAACACCATTTGCGCGAAGGCCATGGTGACCATGATGAAGTAGATGCCGTGCGTGCGCACTACAAAGAAACCGATGATGAGGGCGGCCAGGCCAGAGGCCGCCACGGCCACAGGCAAGGTCCACCACAGGCTGACAGGCTCGCCGGCGGGTGTTAAAAAGGCCAGCGCATAGCCGGCCAGGCCGAAGTAAGCCGCGTGGCCCAGCGACACCAGACCGGTCACGCCCTGCAGCAGGTCCAGGCTCATGGCAAAGATCGCCATGATCATCATGCGCGTGACCATCTGGGTGTAGAAGTCGGTGCCGACGAAGGGGAAGGCGACCAGCGCGATCAGACCCAGGCCCAGCGCCACCTGCACGCCGCGCGGCAGGATTTCGAGATTTGCTTTGGCAGAGCTCATTGCTTGAACAGACCTTCAGGTTTCCAGAGCAGCACGCCTGCCATCAACATATACACCAGCATGCCCGCCATCGAAGGCAGGAGCACTTTGCCAAAGGTATCGACCAGGCCGACCAGCAAGGCGGAAATCAGCGCACCGCGCACCGAGCCGATGCCGCCAATGACCACCACCACAAAACACATGATGAGGACTTGCGAGCCCATGTTGGGATAGACGCTGGCCACGGGCGCGGCGATCATGCCGGCCACTGCGGCCAAGCCCACGCCCAACGCGAACACCACGGCGTGGATCAGCTTGATGTTGATGCCCAGCGATTCGGCCATGTCGCGGTTAAAGGCGCCGGCGCGTATCTTCATGCCCAGGCGGGTTTTGGAGATCATGAAATGAAGGCCCAGTGCCAGCGCGATGCACACGCCTGACATGAAGAGGCGGTAGACCGGGTAGGAGAGGTTGTCGGTGAGCGGGATCGAGGCGCCCAGCAGGTCGGGAATCGTGACGCCATGGACATCGTCGCCCCAGAGGATGGAGCGCACTTCTTCAAAGATATAGATCAGGCCGAAGGTCAGTAACACCTGGTCCAGGTGGTCGCGCTGGTAGAAATGGCGAAACAGCAACCACTCCAAAGCCAGCCCGAAGACGACCGACAGCACCGCGCCCAGCAGGATGGCCAGCGTGAGGCTTCCTGTCAGCGTGCTGAGCGACCAGGCCAGGTAGGCGCCCAGCATGTAGAAGCTGCCATGAGCCAGGTTGACCACACCCATGATGCCGAAAATCAGCGTGAGGCCGGCGGCCAGCATGAACAGCAGCAGGCCGTACTGGACGCTGTTGAGCAACTGAATGAGGAAGTTGGCTAGATCCATGTGCGCTCTAAAAATTCGGAGACTGTGAATTGACGGCAATGCCAGCCAGCAGGGGCCGCGGAACCGGCTTCGCCGGGCCGCAGGCGCAGCGCCCCCTCGGGGGGCAGAGAGCTACACAAAGTGAGCGAACGTGGGGGCTCATGTATGTCGGCGAGTGAATAGGAGCAGGCTGCCCATCAGGGTAAAGAGGCCACCCGAAACGCGGTTAAACCAGCGCACGGCCCGGCTGGATCTCAGCAGCGGTGCGATGCGCGCCACGCCCAAGGCGCAGCCGGTCAGCACGGTGAACTCAAACGCCATGAAGGTGAGGGCGAGGATGGCGAACTGCGGCACAAAGGGCGCGGCCGGATTCAAAAATTGCGGGAAGAACGCGGCAAAGAACAGGACCGCTTTGGGGTTGYTGGCGCCGACCAGGAAGCCGCGCAGGAAAAACGAACGGCGCTGGGCTGGTGCTTCACCTGCGGCAGGATCAAAGACAGCCGCTTCACTGCGGAAGGTCTTGATCCCCAACCAGATCAGATATGCAGCGCCAATCACCTTGGCTACGGTAAAGGCGGTTTCAGACGCCGCCAGCAACGCGCCTAGTCCCATGGCCGACAGCAGCATCACACACAGCACCGCGCTGACGCTTCCAGCCACCGAAGTCATGGCCTTGCGCGGACCATGGTTGAGCGCATTCGTCATGCACATCAGCATGGTCGGGCCGGGTGTGAGGATCAGCAGGGCGACTGCTGCGACGTAGAGGAGGTAGGTAGTGAGCGTCATGGTGAGGATGCTACAAGACAGAAAGCACACCTCATACCAGTTTTACCTAAGAATGAGGCGGGGCGGCCCATGTGACTTCATACCAGCATGAGCCGCGGGACTGGCTTTGCCAGACCGCAGGCGGGCGGCCCCCTCGGGGGGCAGGGAGCTACACGAAGTGAGCGACCGTGGGGGCCACGTCTTCAGGCCATCTTGCAGCCGGCGCCCGAGTCGGCCAGYGCCTTGGCTGCCACACCAATCACCTTGTTTTCCTTGTTCTCGACCACGCGCAGGTACATGTCCTGCACAGGGTTGTGCGACGGGCTCATGGTCCACTTGCCGCGCGGGCTGTCGATGACGGCGCCTTCCAGGGCTTTGTAGAGGGCCGGCTTGCTGCTCAGGTCGCCCTTCACCGCGTTGGCGCCCTGAATCAGCAGCAGGCCGGTGTCGTAGCCCTGCACGGCGTAGACGTCGGGCTGCAGTCGGAAGGTCTTGGCGTAGCTCAGGCGGAACTGGCCATTGCGCTGCGTCGGTAGCGAGTCGCTGTAGTGCATGGTCGTGATGATGCCGTTGGCAGCGGGGCCGGCGGCCTCGAGCACGCCTTCTGTCAGGAAGCCGGAGCCGTACAGGGGAATTTTTTCCTTCAGGCCCGAGGCGGCGTAGTCCTTGATGAATTTGGCCGCGCCGCCGCCGGCGAAGAAGCAGGCCACGGCGTCAGGCTTGAGCGCGGCGATTTCGGTCAGCAAGGCCTGGAATTCGACCTGCGGGAAGGGCAGGCCGAGCTCCTTGACGATGGTGCCGCCCGCAGCGGTATAGCTTTCCTTGAAGCCTTCAAAGGCCTCGTCGCCTGCGGCATATTTCCAGGTGATCCACACAGCCTTTTTGTGGCCGCGGTCAACCATGGCCTTGCCCAGCGCGCGCGTGGGCTGCGAGTTGGTGAAAGACGTGCGAAACACATTGGGCGCGCACAGGCTGCGCGTGGCGGCGTGCACGCCGGCGTTGGGGATCAGGCTCAGCACGCCGGAGTCGCGGGCGACTTTCTGGATGCCCATCTGCACGCCCGAGTGCACCGTGCCGACGAGCACGTCGACCTTGTCGCGCTGCACCAGTTTGTTGGCGTTTTCAATGCCTTTGGAAGGTTCGGACTCGTCGTCGACCTTGAAGTATTMGATCTCGCGGCCGCCGAGTTTGCCGCCTTGTTCGTTGATGGCCATGCGAAAGCCGTTTTCAATGGCGACGCCGAGCTGGGCGAAGGTGCCGGTATAGGGCAGCATGAAACCCACACGCACCTTGGCGGACTGCGCACGCACGATTTCGGGCAGCAAAAGGCCGGTGGAAGCGGCACCGATAACGGCAGCACTGCGGGTCAATACAAGTCGGCGTGAAGTCATGGAATAGCTCCTGGTTGAGACTGAAGACAGTGAGACGAATAGTAAGCGTGCGTTGTGTATGCAGCCCTAGTGTAAAACCCGAGATTGAAGATTAAATTGTTTACACCTAAAGCAATAGCCGTGCCCGATTTGCGCATTTTTTCGGCCCGCCGGCGCAGGGTATTTTCCGGCTGCCTGCTTCCCGGGGTTTTCCATGTCAGTGCGGCTGGCGCAGCTTGAAGCGCTGGATCTTGCCGGTGGCCGTCTTGGGCAGTTCGCTCACAAATTCAATCCAGCGCGGGTATTTGTAGGGTGCAAGCTGCAGCTTCACATGGGCCTTGAGTTCGTCCACGGTGGCGGCCTGCCCGGCCTTGAGCACCACATAGGCCTTGGGCTTGATGAGTTCGTCAGCGTCGGCCACGCCGATCACCGCCACTTCCAGTACGGCGGGGTGCGTCATCAGGCAGGCTTCGACTTCAAACGGCGAGACGTAAATGCCGCCGACCTTGAGCATGTCGTCGCTGCGCCCGCCGTAGGTGTAGTAGCCGTCAGCGTCGCGGGTGTATTTGTCGCCGCTCTTGGTCCATTCGCCGGCAAAGGTGGCTTTGGTCTTGGTGCGGTTGTTCCAGTACATGATGGCCGCGCTGGGCCCGCTGATCTGCAGCTCTCCGATTTCCCCGTCGGCGCATTCACGCCCGTCGTCGCCGATGATGCGCAGCCCGTAACCCGGCACGGCCTGGCCGGTTGTGCCGTAGCGCACCTGGCCGGGACGATTGCTTAAAAAGATGTGCAGCATCTCGGTGGAGCCGATGCCATCCAGGATTTCGCAGCCGTATTGCGCGGTCCATTTTTTTCCGATTTCAGCGGGCAGGGCTTCCCCGGCGCTGGTGCACACGCGCAGGCGCAACTCGGACTTCGCCGGCCGGGCCGGATCGGCCAGCAGGGCCGCATACAAGGTGGGCACACCATAAAAAATCGTGGGCTGGTATTTTTTGAGCAATGCAAACACGTCAGCAGGCGTGGGCCGCGCGGGCAGCAACACCGTGGTGGCACCCACACTCATGGGAAAAGTCAGTGCGTTGCCCAGGCCGTAGGCAAAAAAGAGCTTGGCAGCGGAATACACCACGTCGTCTTCCCGGATGCCAAGCACGCCGCGGCCATACAGCTCGGCCGTCTGGATCAGGTGGCTGTGCAGGTGTACGGTGCCTTTGGGTGCACCGGTCGAGCCGCTGGAGTAAAGCCAGAAGCAGACCCCATCGGCGCAGGTGTCTGCTATGGTTTTGGTAGCTTCTTGCGCACGCAGGACGCCACTCAGCGTGGGATATCGCGGGGATTCTTCAATGCCGGCGACGATCACGGTTTTTAGCGTGTCCATTTTTTTGAGCAGTGGCTCAAAGGCCGGGAGCAGGGCACTGGAGACGATAAGGCCCTGTGCCCGCGAGTCGCGCAGCATGAACTCGAAGTCGGGAGGTGTGAGCAGGGTGTTGGCCGCCACGGGCACCGCACCCGCAAGAATGCAGCCGAGGAAAGCGACGGGCCACTGCGGCGTGTCCAGCATGGCCAGCAGCACGCGGCTTTCAGGGGCCACCCCCTGGGCACGCAAGGCGTTGGCAAAACGGTGGGCCTGGTCGATGAGTTCGCCGTAAGTCAGCGCCTCGCCGGTGGTGGCATCGATGAAGGCGACCTTGCCCGCACGGCCGGCATTGCGCTGCAGCAGGTCGTGCGCGGCGTTGTAATTGCGCGGAATGGTTACCCGTGGCGGGCTTGCCGAATGGTCTGCGCTGCTTGCTTGCATGCTTGTCTCCAGATTGCTCTTGCTATTATTTTGGTAGCTGCTTGCGCATGCACATCAAGCGCTACGGGCCGATTTCTTATAAATTCATGATGCAGATCAAGCGGTGGCCGGGCTTGCTCCCAGCGTCTGCAGTGCGCCGGTGAGCCACTGGCGGCACCACTCAGTGCCTTCTGTTTCGGGCATGGTTCCGCTGCTGGCGTCGTGGCACCAGATATCGCCGATGCGCTGGGCGCCCAGGTCGGTCAGGCGTTCGTCGAACTTCTTGCCGCCGAAGCAGAAGGTCTGCATATAGGTACGGTCGCCGAGCGCGATAACGCCGTAGCGCACATGCCCCAGGAATTGTGGGTTGGCGCTCAATGATTCGTAGAGGGCACGGGCGTTGTCGGGTACATCACCAGAGCCGTAGGTAGAACTGCAGATGAGATAAAGTGCATCTTCCGCCTTCGAAGCATCAAAGACGCTGATGTCCAGGTTGTCCATCAGTTCGACTTCAATGTCGCTCACGAGGTCGGCGCAATCCATCTGTATGGCCTGTGCCACATAGTCGGCGGTACTGGTCATGGTACCTACAAGGATTTTGAGTTTCATCAAGAAGTCTCCAAATAAAAGATGCACTAAACTGCTTGACATCAATTTAACCTGAAGTATACTGCAATTTAGACGAAATGCAACTGGCAAAGCCCTGAAAGGGCGACTTTTTACACAGGTGCTTCTTGGAAATCATGTCCGAACAGGAATCGAAAGCCACGCTCAGTGAACTGGGCGCCCGCGTTCGTGCGTGGCGCGCGCGCCGGGGCATGACGCGCAAACAGCTGGCGTCGGACTCTGGCCTGAGCGAACGCTTTCTGGCCGATGTGGAAACCGGCAAGGGCAACGTTTCGATCAATTCCCTGGAAGCCGMGGCCCGCGCGCTGAACATCTCTATCCTTGAGCTGCTGCAGGACGCGCCGCGGCCGGCTTTGGCCCGTGTGCAGGGCTTGTTGACGCGGCTGGATGATTCGCAACTGGACCAGGCCTACAGCCTGCTCGGCAGCACCTTCGGCCTCAGCGACTCATTGGGCCGCGAGCAGCGGGTCGCGCTGATCGGCCTGCGTGGCGCCGGCAAGTCCACCTTGGGCAGCCAGCTGGCGGCCGAGCGTGGCGTGCCTTTTATCGAGCTGGACCGCGAGATTGAACGCGAAGCCGGTACCAGCATGAACGAAATTTTGCTGCTGCATGGGCAGGCCGGCTACCGGCGCTATGAGCGCCGCGCGCTGTTCCGCATCGCCGAAGACCACCCGGATGGCGTTGTCATGACCACGGGCGGCAGCATCGTGAGCGAGCGCGAAACCTTCGATTTGCTGCAAAGCCGTTTTTACTGCGTCTGGCTCAAAGCCAGCCCCGAAGAACACATGGCCCGCGTGGTGGCCCAGGGCGACATGCGGCCTTTCGACACGACCCGCGGCGCGACCGACGAGGCGATGGAAGACATCCGCCGCATCCTTTCGAGCCGCGAAGCGCTCTATGCCCGCGCCGACGCCGTGGTTGATACCGCTGCGCGCACACTGAAACAAAGCCTCAAAGACCTGGAA
>NZ_JBFUGX010000038.1:0-12168 GCF_056402675.1 Polaromonas sp. P3_C2
GTCTCCGGCGCCAATCGCTGGTTGTCTGTGTGCCCGACAACAGCAATGCGCATACCGGGAGACGACGCGCCCTTGGCGCGTATCTCGGCGGCTAGCGCCTCAATGGATGCTTTGGCGGCGGGCAGCAACTCGGCCTTGCCCGACACAAAAAGGCTCTGGCCCCTGGCTTCTTCCAGCGCCTTGTTGACGGAGGCCACGCTCTGCGGCAACTGCGCTGCGCGGCTGCGCATGCCTGCCGCCTCTTCCCGCGTAACGCCCGAAGGCAACGGGTAGTTGATGGCCGGCTGCACCTCCGCAGGCGGCGGCACCGAGAACAGGTCGATACGGCCATTGTCAATTCGCTTGCCGCTGACTTCGGTGGCGGCCCATACAGAAGACCCTGCACAAAGGACGCTGACGGCTACTGCAATGGTGTGTGTACGGAAATTCATTTCGCCGACTCCAGCTCGGTTTCAATCATCAAGGGATGGAGGGGTTCACTGTCTGTTTCCGCGCGCTCCTTCTTTCGTCTTTCCTTCCACAAGACCTGTATCCGGTCACCGATCGCCGACACGCGTTTTTCCGCAAGCCCCGCCGCCTCGGCGCCTCGGTGATAGGCAATGCGCAGGATGGATGGACGTGTCGCGAGTTGCGAAGGCAGCTTTTCCAGCACCGCGAGATACGCAGGCTGTAACTCCGTGCCGTCGTTCAGGAATGCAGAGCCGGAGAGTTCGAGCCGGACCACACGATGGACCGTCGCGCCGAAATTGAGCTTCACCATCTTGCCGCGTGTCACCCGTACATCACGCGGGTTTTCGGTTGTCAACCGATAGCCCGAAGGCAGGGTTCTTTCGTCCACCTTCATCACGAAGTTGGAACCGCGATCAGCGTTCGGGATTGCCGCGCAAGCCACGTGGAAACGTCCATCATGGTCGCTGGTAACCAGCAACCCGCGCGCAGTTGCAATGCGGACATTCGCGATGCCCGGCTCCCCCTCGTCCTGGTAGCCGTTGGCGTTCTTGTCGTCAAAGACCTTGCCGATGATGTCGGAGCAATCGAAGGTGGGATCGGGAACCACACGCACCGTCGCTGTGGCGGTGTTGGACACCTGGGCGTTGACCAGCGCATTGCGGGCTGCGACCTGATTCACGTAAGTGCCTTCCGACACACCGCTGCCCACCACCAGCAGCATGCGAAGCGTTTTGCGCTCACCTGCGGTAAACGTCTGGCCGGCCCAGGTGAGATTGCGTCCGCTCACCGTGGGCTCAAGTGCCACGCCGTTGAGCGATGCCGAGCCGGTGCGATACCTGAAGCCCGCCGGAATCACATCCACGATGTTGATGTTGCCGAGCACCGCATTCAGCGTGTTGGTCGCCGTGATGTTGTACGGCACCAGGTCGCCGCGGACCACATTGACCAGCGGCGTGCTCTTTGTCATCACAATTGCGCCGCCCAGCACCGGGTCCAGCGGGATGTGGTTATTCAACACGTTGGCCGAGCCTGGTACTGCGGCAAAAGTGAACGTGTAGAAGTACTGGGTCGTGGCCGCACCGCCCGCAAGGGCAAGGGTGTTGTTGGGGCAAGCTGCGGGGTTGTGCAGCGGCACGCCCGCTGTGGGTGCGAAGTTGCTGTTCTGCACCAACGCCGGATCTGGGCTCGGAGGCGCCAGGCCCACGCCCAGGGTCGCGGTACAGGCTGGAATGATCGCCGACGGACCGGGCAGGTAACCCGGTGGCGACGTCACCGTCAGTGTGTACAAGGTCGCGCCTGCCGGAGCACCGCCCAGCAACAGGAACTGGTAAGAACCATCAGCGCCCGTCGTCTGCGTCAGGCTGCCGCCAATCACATCGGCTGCGGTGAGGCCTGGGGCCGAGAGTGTGACGATGGCGTTGGGTACAGGCTGACGGCTGACCGCGTCGTAGATCACTCCGCTCGGATCCAGCGGCAGGCTCTGGGCCAAGGTTGTGGTACCGGCGGTTAGCGTGAGGCCTCTTAACGTTCCGTCGGTATTGTTCGCACCGGCCGGATTGGAGGTCGAATTCACCTGTCCATTCGTATAGGGCAATCCGGTCTCATTGGGCACCGGGCGTCCATAGATGCGCCCGCTTGTGGGCTCCCGAAAGCGGATTTGGTAACCCGAGCCCGGCGCCACACTGGAAAAGCTGTAAGCGCCGTTTGCATCGGAGGTTGTGGTGCCCACCACCACGCCGCCGAGTGTCAGCTCGACGATCCAGCCCGGGACCAATGGTTCACCTGGGTCCTTGATACGGTCATGGTTGAGGTCGCGCCACACGCTGCCTTGCACCGCCGCCACGTCGGAGATCGCCGTGGGGTCGGTTGCCGTGTTGTTGCCGGAAAAGCCGCTGGGCTCATTGCCGCCGGAGACCACCGCCGTGTTCACCAGGACCTGTCCGGACAAACCGGCAGCCACCGCAACACGTACCGTGATGACGGGCGCTGTGGCACCGGAGGCGATCACGCTGTTGGTGTTGCAGGTGACGGTGGTTGCGGTGTTGGAGCAGGACCAGGTTGCGCCGCCATTGACGGCAGCTACAGTCATACCCACAGGCAGGGTGTCGACCACCGTCACGGTGGCGGACGTTGCCGCTGCGCCGACATTGGAAACGGTGATGGTGTAGAAGCCTGTGCTGGATCCCTGGGCGAAGCTGACCGGCGCGTGCGTTTTGGCGATCGCCAGGTCAGGCGCATTGCCCGGGATTTCAGCGAAATTGTTGTCAGCTGACACGGCATTCGCGCTGGCGAGTGGAATCGTCGAAATCGAGGACACCGGGTTGGCCGGCAAGGTCGCCGTTCCGCCGGTACTGCCCGCGATGGTCTGGCCATTGGTCGTGCCGGTGGCCTGCGGCAGGGGCTGCGTCACGGTATAGGTCCCCTGCGCGAGCCCCGYAAAGCTATAGGTACCGTCGGCCAGCGTGACCGTTGACCTGGAGACAGCGAGCCCATTGATGTCGGTGCCCGTCAGATTGATCGTCTGTCCGCCGATGCCGTGATCGCTTCCATTCATCAGGCCGCTGTTGTCATAGTCCAGGAAGACCTTGCCGGAAATCGTGCCGCCATTGGACACCTCGGCGAAGTTGTTGCCGCTCGAAACCGTATTGGGCGGCAGCACGATGCTGCTGATCCGGCTCGGTGTGACAGCCGGTGTGGTCGCCGTTCCGGGTGTTCCGCCGTTCGGAACAGCGCCCGCGGTGGTAATGCCGTTAGAGGTGCCGGCAGGTTGTGCGGGCTCCACCACGCTGTAAGTTCCAGGCAAAAGGTTGCCGAACGAATAGCTGCCCGCCGCATCGGTGACCGTGGTCGCGACCAGCGCATTGCCTGCGTCCCGTAGCTCGATGGTGACGCCTGCGAGCGGATCATCCGCGCCGTCCTGCGCGCCATTGTTGTTCAGGTCCTTGAACACCTTGCCCGAAATGGTCGAAGGAACGACTTCGGCAAAGTTGTTGTTGGCGGAGCCCGAAATTTCGGCGGCTCCGCCGTCACCATTGAGAACCACGTTGGTGATCTGGCTGGTGGTAGCCGTGGGGTTGGATGCCGTACCGGCTGAACCCGTGCTGCCATTGATGCCACTGATGGGGCCGGCGGTCGTGATGCCATTGGTGGTTCCCGCGGGCTGCGCCGGCTGGCAAACGGAGTAGCTGCCGGCAGCCAGTGAGGAGAACAGGTAGTTGCCGAGCGCATCGGTGGTTCCTGTCGTCAGCAGTGCGCCACTGCAGTTTGCGCCGCTGCGCAGTTCAATGCCGACCCCGGCGATCCCCGTGTCGGTGCCGTTCTGAAAGGTGCCGTTGGGCGTGACGTTGTTGTCTCTGAAAACCTTGCCGGAGATGTAGCCAAGGGTGCTGATCGTCAACGTCGCATTGGCAGGCGCCTGGTTGTTGCCCAG
This sequence comes from Polaromonas sp. P3_C2, assembly GCF_056402675.1. Lineage (NCBI taxonomy): Bacteria > Pseudomonadati > Pseudomonadota > Betaproteobacteria > Burkholderiales > Comamonadaceae > Polaromonas > Polaromonas sp. P3_C2. The sequence goes on from NZ_JBFUGX010000038.1 coordinate 3,881, forward strand.
ATTCGTTTGTAGGGCACCGGCGGGAATGTTGTTGGTGTGTACGCCAGCCGTCAGCCCCGTCACATTGACATCAATCGTACAACCACCTGCGGGGATCGTGCCGCCGCTATTGAGCCTCACGCTGGTGGCGTTGGCGGCAGCCACGACAGTACCGCCGCAGGAGGTCGTCATGCCCGGAGCTGCCGTCAAACGGATCTGGCCGGGTGCCGTCGGCAGGACGTCGTCAAAATCCGCGCTCAAGGTCATTGCTGCGGCATTCGTGTTGCCGATGACGATGCTCAGGCGCGATACGCCGCTCGGTGGGATCACCGCAGGGGTGAACTGCTTGCCGACGGTCGGCGGGGTGGAGGTAATGAGCTGTGCGCTGGTGGGCTCCTGGTTGGTGACGCCCTCGGTGGTAGTAATGCTCCCGGTCGGGATGGTGTTGGTGTACACGCCCGAAATGTTGCTCAGAACATTCACCGTGACGGTACAGAACCCATTGGCTGCGAGTGTGGCCCCGGTCAGGCGAACGCTGGTGGCGGACGCTGCGGCAACAACAGTGCCGCCTGCACAGGTCGTGGCCGCCGCCGGCGTAGGCGCGACGACAAGTCCGGCGGGCAATGCGTCCGTCAGGGTCATGCCGTTGAGCAGCGTGTTGTTGGGATTGTCGAAACGGATCGTCATGACCGCCGCCGCACCGGGCGCCTTGGTGTCGGACCCGGTCGTGAACCCGACAGGATTGCCTGCGTCCAGCGTGCGGGCGCTGAAAGCCTTGTGCACCACAACTGGTGACCTCGCGCGCAGCGTATCGCTCGTAGGCTGGGTGTTCGCCAGGGCATTGCCGCCCGCGGTTGCCGTTAGTGCGTTGGCTGGAATGGTATTGACATAGTCGCCTTGCGCCGCCACAAAGACGTCGATTTCAACCTGGCAGGTTGCCGGCACATTTCCGGCCGCGGCGACGATGATGCCGCCCGAAAGCTGCACCGTGTTGACCGTCGAAGAGACCGTCGCACCCTGGCATGTCGTCGTCGGATTCGCGCCACTGGGAACGGTCACACCAGCCGGCAAGGTGTCGGTGACCGCCAGGTCGCTGACGGGCTGTGAAAGCGGGTTATAGAAAGTGATGCGCAAGCGGGACCGGGTACCCGGCGCCACCACGTTAGGCGTGAACTGCTTGACGATGCCAATGTTCGTGCTGATCGCCAGGCTGGTCGTTGCCGGGTTGGCATTGGTCAGGTTCTGGTCGGTGATGATGGCACCCGGCGGAATGGTGTTCGTGTTGCCACCGGTCACGGCAGACGTCACGTTGACCGATACCTGGCAGGTCGCGTTTGCAGCCAGGTTTACCCCTGACAGACGGACCGATCGCGCGCCCGCCGCAGCGGTCACAACCCCGCCCGGGCATGTCGTTGCGGTTGCCGGGGTAGGCGTCACCACCCACCCATTGTTGGTGCCGCCTGCAACACCGCCGACCGTGAAGTAGTCGGTGATATCCAGGTTGGTAACCGCCTGGGACCCGTTGGATATGTTGATCGTCAGCCGGCTCACCTGGCCGGGGAAAGCCAGGGAACTGATGGAAGTCGTTTTGCTGACGGCCAGGCCGGTAGGAGCATTGAAAAGCAGCGTGCCGACAACGGCGGTGACGTTACGCACGCCGCCGTCCGCGAGGATGCCGTTGGGGGGGATGCTGTTGACCCAGTTCGCGCCGCCTGTTGCCACCACATCAAACAGGAAAGCGCAATTTCCGCCGCCCGCCACATTGGCGCCGGTCAACGTTGCGCTGCCTGCCCCTGCAACAGCCGTGATGGACGTGCTTCCCGCGCAGGTCGTCTGCGCATTGGGCGGAGTGGCCAGCACCATGCCCGCCGGGAGCGGATCGGTCACACTGACGTTTGTCAGCGCGAGCGCGCTCGAATTCAGGAGCTGAACCGTGACCGTTGATTTGCCGCCCGAGGACACGCCGGGTGGATTGAAGCTCTTGTTCGCGGTCAGCGCGGAGGTGTAGGTCAGCTGGGGGGTGTTGGTTGATACCGTACCCAGTGTGTGTGTCGTGCCGTTCCCGTAGGTTTCGGTGCCGTCGACCGTCGCGGTGTTGTTATAAACGCCGGCCGGCCCTACGACATCCACCTGCAAGTTACAGCTGCCGTCCGCACCCGTGCCGTTGTTGGCGCGAGCCGGAACGGTGCCGCCGGTGATGCCGATCGAAGTGGAGCCGGCAACCGCCGTGATGGCGGGGGCGCCGCAGGTGCTTGCCGCGTTGGCCGGATTTGCGATGCGGAGCTGGCCCCCACCGCTGGTTGCCAATTGCAGAGTATCCGAAACCGCAACGTTGGTCAGTGGGTTCGCCGACTTGTTCGTCAGCGTGATGGTCATGCGGACAATGGTTCCCTCGGCAAACGTGCTGGCGCCGGGAGAGGACTGGGCAAACGCCTTCGTTGCTGCGAGCACGGGCGGGTTGGTGCCTACGCTGGTGGAATTGGAAGCACCCCCGTTGCAAGTGGCGCCGCCGTTGTAGCAAACCCCACCGGCAGCGATGACGTTGTTCGAGGTGGCCACCGCAACAGTGGACGCCATGGCCCACACGGTGATGGTGCAGGCACCCGGTACGCTGACACTGGTGCGGGCCGGGACGGTGTCGATGGTAAAGACCGGCGCATTGCTGCCCAGTGGGCTCGCAGAGTTGACGTTGCCGCAAGCGGCGCTGACAGTCGGCGTGTAATTAAGGCCGTTGATCGTGCCGGTGAGGAATGTCTGGCCGTTGGTGAAGTTGTCCGTCACCGATACGGTATTGATCGCACCAGCGCCGAAGTTTTGCACGGTGATCTGGTACTGGATCGGGTTGCCCGGCGCCACGGGTGTCGTGGGTTGTACCGATTTGAGAACACGGAGGTCGTCGGCAACCAGGATGGTGGCCGATACCGCCTGGCTCTTGATGGCGGGGTCGCCCACATCCACGGCGCCTTGGGGGATGCTGTTGGTGTAGGTCACCGGCACGCCGTTCGCCTGAACAGCCGCGGTGAAGTTCACTGTCACCGTGCAGCTGCCATTGGCGGGAATGGTCCCGCCGGTCAGCCTGACGCCTTTGTTGCTGTTGATCGCGGCAGCGGCGCCGCCCGCACAGCTGGTCACCGCCGATGTGACGTTTAACCCTTTTGTCGGGTCGACGCCACCAATCCCGTCGATCGGCGTGTCATCAAAGGTGGTGACAGTCAGTGGCGTATTGCCGCTATTGCTCAAGGTAAGGGTAAGAAAGCCCGAGGCACCGCTTGAAAGGGAGGTGCTGGGCGTAAAGCCCTTGGACACACCGAGCGGAGACCGGACCGTCACGCTGGCCTGCGCATTGGCCTGGGCGGGCAGTCCAAGCACATTGGTGAAGTCGGTGCTCCGGTTGATGATGTTGTTCTGGGCACCGGTCGAGAACTGGCCGTTGGTCTGGTTCGCCTCCACGTTCACAACGAAGGTGCAACTTCCGTTCGCCGGCAGATCTCCGGTGCCGGTCACACTGGTTGCGCCCGCTGCCGGTGCGGGATTGAAGGCCGGTACCGGACCGCTGGTGCACGTTGCATTCGCGCCTGGCGCTGCCGCGACCTTCATGATGGCGCTGCCGCCGAGCTGGGGAAAGTTGTCGGTGATGCTGAACCCGGAAATTGCCACCGGGTTCGGGTTGACCAGCGTGATGGTCAGAGGCGTCGAAGCGCCGCCGAGCACCAGCGTCGAGCTGGTGAATGCCTTTGAAATTTGCGGCTGCTGCAATGCCCTGACCACGAAGGTCTGGGAGACATCTCCTACATTGCTGCCGCCGCTGCTGGTCACCGCACCATTGAGGATTTGATACGCGTAGGAGGTTGCGTTACCCGTCGAGGTGCCGACCGTGACCGGAATGTCGATGACACACTGGCCGTCAATCCCGCCGGCGGCGGCAGGTATGGTGCCGCCAGCCAGGGCAAGCGCCTGCGTTCCCGGGTTGGCGGTTAAAGCCCCACCGCAACCATTGATGGCCGCAGACGCAACACTGAGGCCGTTGGGCAGAAGGCCAGGCAAGCTGTTGCTGAAGTCCACATTGGTGACGGGCACCGGATCGCTGTTGGACAGGGTAATTCGCAAGGTGGCCGTYTCGCCGGGATACATCCCTTGCGCCGGAATGATCGCGGTCACCGAAGCCGTCAAGGCTTGGGCCGCAACGGGCATCAATCCAATGGCCAATCCGAGAGCCGCAGCACGAAGCAAGGAGCCGGCAGCGGCTTTCGCCAGAAATTTCGAGGACAACATAGTAGGCAGTTCGACTCTTTGAATGCTTGGGAACCGTGCCGGTAAGCAGTCCGCAGGAGCACCGAGTCAACGCTGGCAGAGGACGCACTGCGTTTACTCGGCATGTCTCATGTCAGACAACGTACCGGTAACAAACAGTGCGAAGATTAACTATGTTGCGTTTTTTCTAATACTAAATTTACTACTTTGTTAGTTTGAAGTGACAAAAGTGGAACTTTTTAACAACCCTATTAGTTGTATATGTTTCTTTCTGTAATTTTTCGTTGTGCCGATGCAAACCAAGTGGACATTTTTGGCAGCAGGCGGAAATACCTGAAGAAACCGCTGTTGAGCCAGGCATGACTGCGGCTTTTGTGAACGGAATCCCTCACAACGGACAGAGGGGCGGCATCTACGGCCCATGCAGCTCCCGCAAGCGGGAATGGCCAATAACACCCGTGCGACACGCGCCGTACATGCACCGGCTGTCAAACGCAGACAGGTTGCCTGCGGCAGGGCTGCGCCTTTGAGGTTCGTCAGCCCTGATGCTTTTTCCTTTTGGATGGGGGCCGCCAGACCTTGGAACGGCCACTAAATCCGGACTTCTGGAGTCCGCCCTTCACACAGCGCAGGTCAACCTCCTCGCCGAGTTTTCAAGGGATTTTTTTTGCGCGCTGACGTTGGGGCCGGCGTGTCTTCCACCAGCGCGCAAGGTGCACCCTCAAGTCCTGATGTGGGTGGGTGATGCGCCGGATCGCGCCGGCATAATCCAGCGCCAGCCCGGGTGTCCACGCGATCGATTCGGCACGCACCCGTRCGCTTCCGGCCAGCCACATGTCGGGGTGAAAGGCCAGGCGCAGCAGGGTTCGCCAGAAAGGTKTGTCGGCAAATACACCTTCCATCGCGGCGTCGATAGCCTCGGTCACGACCACCGAGCAGTTCCGATGCGTCAGGTTATAGGTGTCGTCCTGACGGTACGCTTCCCAGAACGACTGCAGGTGGCTGCGGTTAAACAGGCGAAAGCGGATGCGAAAGGTTGAAGGGCGCGTCGCACCGGCTTCCTGCTCATAAGAGGGAAGCCACATCCCCGGATGGTCGTTGCTTTGTGTAGCGCGCACCTGGTTTACAAGATTGTGCTGCGTGATGGTCAGGCGCACGCGTGGATGGTGGCTGATGTACAGTTGCGGCCCGCACTCCAGCGCGACATGGCCGGTGGTAACGCTGCCTTTGCGGGAGAGGGCCGCAATGTACCGGTCGACCAGCGGAAGGCGGATGCGCTCTTCGCTTTGATCCACGGCGGTCCAGATGTGAACCACCATCTGTTCGCCGGGCATGCCGGCACCTGCGGGCGGGGCGGATGGGGGCGTACTGGCACCCATCTCCCTTTTCCTTTTATAGAGCTCAATGGCCGCAAGCCGTGACCCCGGCGGCAAGCGTTGCAGGCGCCAGGCGCCGCGCATCACGACGTAGCCGCCCGCCATCAATGCAAGGCCGGTGCAAAAAGACACGTTCATCGCAGAAGGCAGGGGCCAGTCGGTCACCAGCAATATCGCCATGACCAGATAACCCCAACCGATGACGTTGGAGATGCGCCAGTTCGGATACCGGATTAAAAGACTTGACGCAATACGCACCAGTCCGTTGAAGGTAAAAGCAGCGGCGAAAAGAACGGCTGCAGCAATCGAATTGTCCCAGGGGAAATCCAGCAGCAGACAGGCAAACACCACCATGGCCGCGCCGCGCAACATTTCAAAGCGCCGCCGCGCACGTGTGTGTGTGGTGCCTATCACCAGCTCCACCAGGCCTTGCAACAGCAACACGGCGCCGAACACCCAGCCTGCCATGTCGGTCACGCCATCGACCAGGTCTATCAGCACCACGGCACCCAGCAACACCGCGAGCAGGCCCGCCACCAGAAAGATCTTCCAGCGCTTCACGAGCGCATCGCCGCCAAAAAGGGTTAGTGCAAGTCTGAACATGTTGGTGCGGTGACCGCCGGGACCGTGCTACGCGTCAGGGGAATGCGTAGCTCGCAGCGCCCAGGCTTCACTTCAAAGAGGGGAAGTCAACCACATAGCCATTCATTGGCATGGTTGCACGCTGGACGGCCTGCTGCTGCGGCAGCGCGGTCCACAGCACTTTGCCCTGCTCGGTCGCGTCCGTGGCAACACCCCTGGCCGTGAACGCGTCGATCACGTAGGGCACGCCCTGGGATGACAAGGGACCGATACCGTCCGACACGTGGAAATGCAGGTGCGGCGCCGTGGTGTTGCCGGAATTGCCCAGCAACGCCAGCACCTGGCCGCGCCTGACGCGGTCGCCCACGCGCACCTTCAGTGAACCCGGCTGCAGGTGTGCATAAAACGCGTAATAGCCGCGCCCCAGATCGAGGATCACATGGTTGCCCGTCACGTTCTGCATGGTCGTGTCGGGTGGCAAGGCATTGGGCACCCGCTCAGGCAGCCCGTCGAGCACGGAAACCACTTTGGCATCCGCCACGGCAATCGCTTTTTGCCCGTAGGTCGGCCAGTTTTCGTTCTTGTTGCTGTCGCCGTTGCTTTGCTGCGAGTTCGCGTCTATCTTGATCCAGTCGATCGCAAACCGCTGACTGACATAAAGAACGCCGTTCACCGGGATACCGGCACGCCGGTGCGGCGCCTCTTTGCAGCAGCCATTGAATGCAACCCAGCCGGTCCCCTCAAGCGGCGGGCCGATCAGCGGAGCCGGCCGGGTGCTGACGGAAACATTGCCACCGGTCTGCGTGGTCTGAACGCTGCTCTCACCGGCAGTTTTGACGGCTGCCGTGAGCTTGATTTCGGGCCCGGCGGTGACCACACGGTGCGACAGGACTTTCGGAATGGCCTGACCGGCCTCCAGCACCACGTCAATCCAGAACAAACCGGCCTGTGCCGCGCCGATGCTGTCACCACCCGCGCCGTCCAGCAACGAAAAAGTGCCCGCAACATCCGCCCCGGCGACGGTGGTCAGCACCTTGCCCGAAGCGGCATCCAATACCTCCAGCGATACCAGCTTGACCGGCACGGCCCGCGCATTGGTGACCTGCAGCTCGTAATCGATGTGCACACGCCCATCAGCGCCGCGAAAAGGCACGGGGCGTGAGGCGGCGCTCAGCAGTACAGGAGTGTTCTGGTCATGCGCACCGGCAAATTCCAGGTTGTTCAGTCCGGGTTTGGGTCCTGCCGCAAAGGCGTGCAGACCTCCGGCAAGTACCAGCACGGCCACAAAAAAACGACGCATGCGATCCTCCTTGTGATGGCGGGGCCATCATAGCGCCAAGCATCGCACCGTCGAAGCATAAGAGCGTGCCGCGCGAAGGGATCCCTTCGCACGGCACATGGGGAAAAGATCACCGGGCAATCGTGCTGAAGTCTGCACGCCTTCCGGTCTTTGACTGGATCAGCGGTTGCTGTAGTCGGGAGACTGCTGCTGCGTGACCACAGGGGCCGGCGGCGGCTTGGGACCGTAACTGGCGCCATCCTGGGTCCGCAAGGTCGACCCTTCCACTGTCACGCGGCTGCCAACGCTGGGAGCGCGGGCAACTTCTACCATGCGTTGGGAACCGTCTTCCATGCGCACGCCGACCTGGTAAACCGTTTCCTTGCGAACATGCCCTTCGATGGCGTTGCCGGCGAAACCGCCACCCACCGCACCCAGGATGGTGGCCGCCGTACGCCCACCGCCATGGCCGACCTGGTTACCCAGCACGGCGCCCAGCACGCCACCCGCCACAGCACCTACGCCAGGGCCTGCCGGCTTGGTGGAACGCTCAACCGGTGTCACTGACTCCACCGCACCGCATAGATGGCACACAGGCGCCGGCGCCACAGCGACCGGTGCAGGGTAAGGGGCCGGTGCGGGCGAAATACCCGCATAACTCGGGGCGGGTGCCGGTTTTGGCGTCGGCTTGACCACTTTTTTGGTCGGCACGGGCGCGGGCTTGGCGGGTGCGGCAACCGGCTTTTCAGCCATGTCGTCCGCCACATTGCTGGCCGCGGCCATGGGGGGCGCCACTTGCGGCGCGGCTTGCGGTGCTGCGA
>NZ_JBFUGX010000039.1:0-12109 GCF_056402675.1 Polaromonas sp. P3_C2
GAGCAGATAGACACCAACATCGAATCTGCGGCGCGCGTCTTTGGCGCCAACACGCGGCAGATGTTCCTCTACACCCTGGTGCCGCTGCTGGCGCCCGGTGTGCTGGCGGCGGGCCTGCTGGTGCTGGTGCGGACGGTGGCGATGTTCGAGTTGACCTTTCTGGTGGCCGGCCCCGACACCCAGACGCTGGTGGTGGCGCTTTACTACGCGGTCTTTGCCGCCGGCGTGCGCGCAGGGCAATCGGTCGACGCGATGGCGATGATCTACATGGCGATCACGGTGCTGTGGTTGCTGATTGCGCTGCGTTTCGTGAACCCCACGCAGCTGGTCAGCCGTGTCAAGGAGCATCCGGGCAAGGCTTGATGAACTGAACCGGGGCCTGCAAAGATTTCCGTTGGTGGAAATTGGGCACGGAAAGCAGCTGGGCTGCTCTCCGTGCTTTTTTTTGCCCACGCGGATCATTCCAGTGAGGGCTCCAGCGATGGCGCCATGCCGCCGACACGCTGCATCAACGCGTGCTGCAGGCCGAACACCTGAAGCTGCTCCGCATACGGCGCAAGCATCTGTTCTTCCTTCGCGATGGCGACCCCCAGGAGGCTGGCCATTTTCTCTTTGCTCACCTGGCCGTTTTCCAGCAGTTCGTCCACGATGCTCAGTAGCAAGGCCGAATCGGTTTTGAGAATCTCCTGTGCGCGCGCGTACGCCTGCGCGAGCAGGGCCTCGATCTCGGCGTTGGTCGGCTCAACATCGGTGTTGAGGTTGTCGTCCATGTCGTGGGTCACGTCGGTGTGGCTCAGCCGGTTGCCGAAACCGAAGTGGCGCACAAAGCGTGCGGCCAGGGCGGTGGCGTTCTTGAAGTCGCTCTCGCTGCCCGTGGTGCAGGCATCGTCGCCGAACACCAGCGCCTCGGCGGCGCGGCCGGCCAGGCCCACGCAGAGGCGGTCCAGGCAGCTTTGACGTGATTCGGCCTTCATGCGCACATAGCTGTTGTAGCCGCCCTCGAAGGATGCCACGTTGATCTTGACTTCCTGAGGCGCATGGCCGAACAGGCGGCCGTAGGCCAGGCCGTGGCCTGCTTCGTGCACGGCCAGCAAGGCCCGAAAGTCGGGGCTGGCGCGCTGCTTGAGCTGGTTGAGGTCCAGCGGCACGGGGTAGGCGATGCTCCCGCCCCCGCAATCGCCATGACTGACGTGCAGGGATTGCGTGGCGGTGTCCAGCCTCACGTGCAGCGTGGTGTCCGCCGGCACATCATGCTCAAACGCCCACAGCACGGCATTCACCAGCGGCGCACTCAGGATGGCGTGAATCGACGAGAACAGCGGGCGCGTGCCCTGGGCCGGGAAGACCGCATTGGCATAAATTCCCTGGTACAYCGATTCATGCAGATCAAAAGACAGCCCTGCACTCGCCTGCATTTCACCAACATATCTGGCACAGGTGCTGCGGATCAGCCGCTCATACGTGGCCTGGCTCAGCGAGGGGTAGATCACATGGTTGTTCCCCAGCCGGGCGATCTGCTCGGGCTTGAAGCGCTCTCCCAGAGCCTTCTTGACGTCAATGACCGACAGTTTTTTCGTCAGTGCATGAAAGATGTCGGCATCGGTGTCGCAGTCTTCCACGCGTTTGGCGGTTCCCTCATACATCTCGTCGAGGTTGCCCGAAACGATGATGAGCAAGCGGCTGTAATCCGTTTCCCACGAGTCGGTCGATGCCCTGAACGCCAGCATGCGCTCCTGCAGTTGCTGGGGTGTCCAGGTCATCACCTCCTGTAGTGGTTCCTTGAGCTTGAGGCTTTGCTTGAATTCCTGAGCCTGGTAGGGCGAGAGGGCGAACTTCAGCTTTTTGGCCTGGACGCCGTCCTTGGAAGGCTTTTCATCAGCCTGTTCCTCGCGTTCGTGGTCATACAGCGAGAAAGCCAGAGACGATTCCAGCTCCTGCAGAAAAGACAGCGACGGCGGCAGGCGCCCGTCGGACAGCAGCTGCCACACGTCCTGGTAGCGTTTGACGGCGACCTCATCGCCCTTTTCGTTGATGGTGCGAAAGCGCTGGAATTCATCCAGCACCAGAATGCCAGGCTCGCTCTCGGCAACGGCGGACTCCGCCAGCATGCCGCTGATGGAGTCGGCGCTGCGCCAGCTGCTGCCGTTGCTGAAGCCGTCCATCTGTACTTCGACAAAGCGGTCGTAGAAACCCAGCTTTTGCGCCAGGCGGCGCGTGAGCTGGGTCTTGCCGGTGCCGGTCAGGCCCCACAGGCACACGATCACCGGGCGGCGGATGATGTGCGGCAGCACGTACCAGGCGCGGATCGACTCGATCACCCGGTCGATGATGTCGTCAATACCGAACAGCTCGGTTTTCAGCTCGGTGGCGACGAGGGCCAGGTGGGCACTGCGTTCGCGCATGAGTTCGGGCGGCACGCGGGCTGCGGCCGCCGTCTCGGTTGTCATATCGTTCTTCATGTCAGTCAGTCAAATTTTTGAGGGCTTTTTGCAAAGCCACGGTTTCAGCCCGGCGGTGAGCGCCGGCGCTGCGAATATGTTTGCCCGCGCCCGACGTGATGGCACGCTGGACGAGGGCCCGCACCACGGGATTGCGCGGTGTGGGTGGCGGCAAGGTCAAAGCCAGCGGCTGCTTCATGCGCCGCAAATGCTTGACCTTGCCTGCGGCAAAGTCACGGGAAAAAGTTTTGGCACTCATGTGCACGCTCCGAAAAAGCAAAACCCCGGCGAAAAATCAGCCTGGGGTTCGCGGAGCGCGCTTCACACGTGAAGGCACGGCACCGACTGCCCGCAGGGCTGGGTATGGTTGACACCACATCCAGCCGGGGGCAGTGGAGGGTGCGTCAGGTGTGAGTGAACAAAGTCATGGGTCTTGAGGGCTTCAAGGGTGGCTGCACAAGGTCATTCGTTGCGCAGTGGCTCAAAGCAAGGAACGGATTTTGAAGAGCCCGCGCGGGCTTGGCAAGTTTTATGCAGCGTTTTTTCGCAATGTGTTGTGAAAATCAAACCGCTGTTGCGCTGATTGCTGCGCGATTCAGCGCCGCGACGACACCACGATGCCGCCCACGATCAGCATAAAAGCCAGCGCATGGTAGAGGTGCGGCAACTCACCGAGAAAGGCCGCCGACAGCAGCGCAGCGAACAGCGGCGTGAGGTTGGAAAAGAAGCCCGCAATCGCCGGCCCGACACGCTGCACGCCCATGCCCCAGCAACGATAGGCAATCACCGCGGGTCCCACGGCCACGTACAGCAGGGCTGCGGCCAGCGGCCAGCCCCATTGGATGTGCGCGTCGGTCAACGCCCATTCGCCGGCGGCAAACGCGCCCGACCAGGCCAGTCCGAACACGATTTGCGCGAGCAGGAAGGCGGCCCAGTCGCGGCGGATTTCCGCCGGCTCTTTGGGTTGCGACAGCAGCCAGCTGTAAAACGCCCAGGCCAGCGTGGCAAGCAGCACGTACAGGTCACCGGGCACCGGTTGCACCTGCATGAGCAATTCCCACTGGCCACGCGACAGCACCACCAGCACGCCGGCAATCGACAGCACGGCACCGGCGATCTGTCGCTTCGACACAGCCTGGCCAAAAAACAGCGCCCCCACAATCAGCATCCAGATCGGCACGCTGGACGCCACCAACGTCACGTTGAGCGGTGTGGAGGTTTTCAGGGCCAGATACTGCAAGGCGTTGTAGCAACCCACACCCAGCAGGCCCAGCACCGCGAAACGTTTCCAGTGAGGCCACAGGCTGCTGCGCGGTTTGAGCAGGCGCCAGGCCAGCGGCAACAGGATCACGAAGGCCAGGGCCCAGCGCAGGAAGTTGAGCGTCATGGGCGGCACCAGGCCAGTGACGAGGMGGCCGACGACGGCGTTGCCGGCCCAGAGCAAGGGAGGGACCACCAGCAGCGTGGCAGTGGCGGGCGTGAGGCGTTGGGTCATGAYGGGGACTTTATCAAGCATGACTGTTTTCCTCTCGCCATACGGGGTTCAACCCTCGGCGCCTGCGGCCCATTTCGATTCATGGCACCATGGCGGCCACCCCTTTTTCTTTCTCCATCTGCAACCTTTGCAAGGAAATCCATGGCCTCCATCACCTCCAAAGCCGTACGCATCAACCAGCACGGCGGACCTGAAGAACTCACACTGGTAGACGTGACGGTAGGCGACCCCGGCCCGGGCGAAATACGCATCCGTCACAAGGCCGTTGGCTTGAACTACATCGACGTGTACCAACGCAGCGGTGTCTACCCGCTTGCYATGCCGCTTCAACTGGGGATGGAAGCTTCCGGCATCGTCGAGGCTGTTGGTGAGGGCGTGACCCACCTGAAAGCGGGTGACCGCGCGGCCTATGCCAGCCAGCCGCCCGGCAGCTACTGTGAAGTGCGCGTGATGCCGGCCAAGTGTGTGTGCAAGCTGCCCGATGCGATCTCGTTTGAAACCGGCGCGGCCATGATGCTCAAGGGGCTGACCACGCAGTACCTGCTGCGCCGCACGCAGCCGCAAGGCGGCCTGCAGCCCGGCGACCATGTGTTGTTTCACGCGGCCGCCGGTGGCGTGGGCCTGATCGCCTGCCAGTGGGCCAGGGCCATGGGCCTGCAATTGATAGGCACCGCCGGCTCTGACGAGAAATGCGCGTTGGCGTTGTCGCAGGGCGCGGCCTTTGCCGTCAACTACGCGAAAGAAGACTTCGTGGCCCGCGTCAAGGAGATCACCGGTGGCAAGGGCGTGAAGGCGGTGTACGACTCGGTCGGCAAGGACACCTTCCTCAAGTCACTGGATTGCCTGCGCCCCTTTGGCCTGCTGGCCAACTTTGGCAATGCCTCGGGCAAGACGCCGCCGCTGGACATCGGCCTGCTGGCTGCCAAAGGCTCGCTCTACGTTTCACGGCCGACGCTCTTTACCCACATTGCGACGCGTGAGACCACACAGGAAATGGCGGATGAATTGTTTGCCATGGTCATCAGCGGCAAAGTCCATATTCCTATAGACCAGCGTTTTGCCCTGGCCGACGTTGCYGAGGCGCACCGTGCGCTTGAAGCCCGCAAGACCACGGGCTGCACCATCCTGACGCTGTAAAAGAAGAGCGAATTTGCCCCAGGGCATAGGCCTTTGTGCGGTAAACCTGTGTAAAGCTGGAGAGGGTATTCAACGCAAGGCGTGCCGCATGCGTTACAAAGGGCTGCAGGAGAACACCATGCCCACAGTGACTATCCAGGCCAGCATGCTCGCGGCCTTCCTGGCTTGCCTCGCCGCTCCGGCGGCGCAGGCGCAGGCCGATGCCGCGCCGCCGCCGGCCAAGTTTGCCGCCACATGGCGCGCCGCTTCGCGCCTGGGGTATGCACCCACGCCGGCCTCGACGCAGGCCGCTGCGGCCTCACCCCGCGCCTGGGCGTTGCAGCAGCTGGATGTGGCCTATGCCGCAAGCCTGCGTCCTCCCAACCTTYCTGCCGAACTTGCCGGCATCAACGCACCGCTCGGTGACATTGCGCGCAGCTTCCAGGCCGAGCGGGAGGCGCGAAAGGCCGCGCGCGAAACGCCCAAGCCTGGTATGGCCGCCGCGGCCGATACAGGTGGCGAAAAATTCAGCCGCGAGATGGCCCAGGGCGCGGCCGCCTGGCGGCTGATGTCCTGCAGCGATCCGGCGCTGGAAAATCCGCTGCTGGCCCGCATGACCGAGTTCTGGTTCAACCACCTCAATGTGTTCGTCGGCAAGGGACCGGTGCGCCCCTTTGTCGGCCACTACGAGATCAATGTGATTCGCGCCAACGCCCTGGGCCGTTTTGAAGACCTGCTGCTGGCCAGCGCCAGGCACCCGGCCATGCTGTTCTACCTGGACCAGGCGCAGAGCAACAGCCGCGGCCTTAACGAAAACTACGCGCGCGAGTTGATGGAGTTGCACACCCTGGGCGTGAACAGCGGCTACACGCAAAAAGACGTGCACGAACTGGCCCGCATCCTCACCGGCTGGACGGTGAACCTCAAGGACGGCGAGGGTTTTCGTTTTGCCGAGCGCCTTCACGACAAGGAAGGCAAGGTGCTGCTGGGCCGTACGTTTGGCAGCGAGGGCGTTGCGGAAGGCGAGGAAGCCATTCGCTACCTGGCGCGCCGGCCCGAGACGGCGCGGCGTGTGTCTATCCGGCTGGCCAGTTTCTTCGTGGCCGACAAACCCTCGTCCGCACTGGTTAACCGGTTGGCAACTACCTTCACGGCGACCCAGGGCGACATCCGCGCGGTGATGCGCACCCTGATCGAATCACCGGAGTTCTGGGCGCAAGACAACCAGTTGTTTAAAACCCCGCTGGACTTTGCCTGTTCGGCGCTCACTGCGGCCGGGGGCGTCAAGGAGCGCCGCGACGTCGTGCAAACCCTGGGCTTCCTGGCGCAGGCCGGCCAGCCCATGCATGGCTGGCAAACGCCCGACGGCTATAAAACCGATGCAGGTACCTGGCTTGCGCCTGAGGCTTTGACGCGCCGCGCCGATTACGCCATGGGCCTGGCCCAGCGCACAGCTGAGCCGTCTTACCTCAACGCCTTTTTCAGCATTGCGACGCGCGAGCGCATCGCGCAGGAACCCGCGCAGATGCGCACCGGCCTGATGCTGGCCAGCCCCGACTTCATGCGCAAATAATTCCATGTCCAAATCAAACGTGCACTTTGTCGGCCCGCCTTGCCGTGCTGTAGCACTGTCTGCGGCGGGCCTTCGCGTTCACGCTTGATCTGGACAGGGAATATGCCGCAACAAGGACTCCTATGAACTCCATTTTTTCTTCATCGGCGAATCTGCAGCAACGCCGCCGGCTGCTGGGCCTGGGCGCGTTGTCCGCCTTTTCGCTGGCAGCGCCCGGCGTGTGGGCGCAAGCCTTGCCCGCAAGCCGGTCAAGCCTGGACGGTGGGCGCCTCGTCATCGTCTTCCTGCGCGGCGCGTATGACGGCCTGTCGGCCTTTGTGCCCTACGCCGACAAGGACTACTACGCTTTGCGCCCCAACATCGCGATCGCGGCGCCCGACGGCACGGCGCAAACCGCCTTGAAGCTCGACAGGACTTTTGCCCTGCATCCCGCGCTGGCCCCGCTGCTGCCGCTGTGGCAGCAAGGTGTTC
Organism: Polaromonas sp. P3_C2; assembly: GCF_056402675.1. Classification (NCBI taxonomy): domain Bacteria; kingdom Pseudomonadati; phylum Pseudomonadota; class Betaproteobacteria; order Burkholderiales; family Comamonadaceae; genus Polaromonas; species Polaromonas sp. P3_C2. Next base: position 7,094 of record NZ_JBFUGX010000039.1, read on the forward strand.
TGGGTTTTGTGCCCGCGGCCGGCCTGCCCGCGCCCAACCGTTCGCATTTCGACGCGCAGTACCAGATGGAGATTGCGCAGGGCGGCAAGACCAGCAGCGCACCGGGATGGCTCAACACCACAGCGGGCCTGGGCAAGGCCGCTGCACCGGGCGCCGCCGCTCTCGGCGTGGGCGAGGCCAACCCCGCCATTCTGGGCGGGCAGGCGGCCGTCAGGTTGATTCCGCGTGGCCAGTCTGCTGAACGCACCGGGGTGCTGGCCAACGACAGAACCCGCCAGGCGCTCATGGATCTGTATGCCGGTGATGACAAGATCAGCGAAGCCTTCCGCCAGGGTGCGGGTAGCCGCATGCAGAGTGCGCAGGAGCTCACGGAACAGAAAAATGCCAGGACCGAGAAAATGGCGGAAGACAGCAGGCGCATGGCAGACAAGCGCCTGGACCGCGACGGCACGCCCGGTAATCCGCAGGCGCTGAACGCGCAAATGCAGGCAGCCAGCAATGGCGCGGCCGACCCCGTGGGCCTGCAACTCGATGCGCAGCACCTGGGCACGCTGATGCGCAACGACCGCAAACTGCGCCTCGGTTTTTTGTCGGCAGGCGGTTGGGACACCCATGCCAACCAGGGCGCCGCCACCGGCCAGCTGGCCAACAACCTCGGCAACCTGGCGCGCGGCATCGCGCAGCTGCGCCAGGATTTTTCCGAACCCGGCGATGTCGTCGTGGTGATGAGCGAATTCGGGCGCACCAGCGCCGAAAACGGCACACGCGGCACCGACCACGGCTTTGGCAACGCCATGTGGCTCATGGGCAACCGTGTCGCCGGCGGACGCTGGCATGGCCAGTGGACGGGCTTGGCCCAACTCAACGAAGGACGCGACTTGCCGGCGCATCACGATTACCGCGCGGTGCTGGCTCAGGTGCTGCGGGGGACCTTTGCATTTGGCGATGCGCAGCTGGCTGATGTGTTGCCAGGGGCCAGGTGGGACAAGCGACTGGACGGTTTGTTCGTCAAAGCCTAGCTTCGCAGGTTTGCGCCCGAATTCAAGGGTTTTAGCCGTTTTATCCAATAGGGGTAAGCGCGAGAAGCTATTAAATTAATAGCAAATAAATTTCCGGAGCTGATGCTTCCCGCCTGGCCGGCAGGTTTGTAATGTCCGGTTGGTACGGGCGAAGTAAACTGCGCAGCAGAATCCGGGATGGCCCGCTGCCCCGGTCTTTTCGCATATCAATGGCCTGCCAGCACGGGCCCCAAGGACGCATGATGATGCCGCCTGCTTTTGATGCCCAATGGCTGCAAGCCCTGCGCGCCGGAGCGATCCAGCCGCCGCTGCGCCCACGCGTGCCGCTGTGGGCCGGTGAATCGGTGATCGGATCGGTGGAGCCGCGCTTCTTTCACAAGCTGGCCCTGCATGCCATGACAGACGGCCACCACCCCCTGCTCAAGGAAGAACACCCCGGCGGCCTGGGTTGGCGCTTGATGGGCGATGTGACCACCAGCCTGAACAAAATCGCGATCGCGCTGCACGAAGCGGGCCTCGCCGGTGCCTGGCGCGACGAGCAGCTCGCGGTACCTGACCAGTTTGGCCACCGCAAAGGCACGGTCGAGCGCGCGGCCGTGCGGCCGCTGGGCATCACCACACTGGCGGTACACCTGGTGGGGCAGTCGCCTGATGGCCGCTTCTGGGTGCAGCAGCGTGCCCTTGACAAGTCCAACGACCCCGGCCTGTGGGACACCCTGATGGGCGGCATGGTGTCTGCCGTCGACACGGTGGAAACCGCCCTGGTGCGTGAGACCTGGGAGGAGGCCGGCCTGCATGTGGCCGAGCTGCAGGCTATGCGCTACGGCGGCCGGCTCACGACCCGTCGACCAGCCACCGAAGGCAACGGTGCGGGGTATGTGGTCGAAGACATTGACTGGTATTGCTGCACCGTGCCCGGAGGCATGGTGCCCGATAACCAGGACGGCGAAGTAGCCCAGTTCCGGCTGATGGACGCCGCCCAACTGGTGGATGGCATGCAACGCGGCGAGTTCACGACGGAAGCCGCGCTGATTTTTTCCGACATGCTGGGCTTGCCCTAGGCAACGTTTCGCCGGCCTTGCCCTTGTACTCAGGCCTGGTCGGTCAGGGCTGGCTGGCGCAAGCGGTTGGGGGCCAGTGCGCCAGCTGAGTCAAGGATCGGGTAGGCGATCGAGCAGATGTGCGAGTTGATGCGCTTGAGCTCGCTGATGAGGTCGATGTGCAGCGAGCTGGTTTCCAGGCTTTGCACCGTATTGGCCGACAGGCGGCCCAGGTGGGTCGTGGCATAGGCCCGCTCCAGGTCGCGAAAGCGGGCTTTTTCTTCCAGCAGCTTTTGCGCGTCGCGCACCGTGCCATTGAGGAACACGCTCATGCCCAGGCGCAGGTTGGCCACCAGGCGCTCATGCAGTTCGACGATTTCAGCCATGCCGGCGTCCGAGAAGTTGCGGCCTGGCTTGATCTTTTTGTCTTCAATGTCGATCAGTACGCGCTCGATGATGTCGCCGATCTGCTCCATGTTGATGGTGAAGCTGATGATGTCGGTCCAGCGGCGGCTTTCTTCTTCGGCCAGCGCTTCGCGTGAAATCTTGGTGAGGTAGTACTTGATCGACGAATACAGCTCGTCGACGGCATCGTCCATCTTGCGCAGGTCTTCGGCCAGCTTGAGGTCGTTCTTCTGGATGACCGCCAGCACGCCCAGCAGCATGGTTTCCACCACGTCGGCCTGGTGCAGCGCTTCGCGGGCTGCGCATGAGATGGCCAGGGACGGCGTGGCCAATGCCGAAGGGTCGAGATGGTGGGGACGGCCGCCGGCCTGGTTTTTGTCGGGTTTGGGCAGAAGTTTTTCTACCCAGCGCGCAATCACCTGTGTCCAGCCGATGAACATGGCGCCTACCACCATGTTGAAAGTGAGATGGAACAGCACCACCACGGTGGCCGCTTCGCCGAGGTAGGGTCGCACGTGGCGCAGCCACAGGCCGATGAAGGGCGCTGCGACGACGATACCCAGCAGCTTGAAGAACAGGTTGCCCAGCGGCACCTGCCGCACCTCGACCGCCGAGCGTAGCGTGGTCAGCACCGCCAGCAGCCCGCTGCCCAGATTGGCGCCCAAGACCAGGCCCAGCGCCACGTCGATGGGAATAACGGCCGAGGCGGCCAGCGTGGCCGTGAGCAGCACGATCGCCAGGCTGGAATACGACACCACGGCCAGGAAGGCGCCTGCGGTGATTTCGAGCAGCAGGTCGCTGCTGAGGGAGCCCAGCAGGGCTTTCACGGCCGGTGCCTGGGTCAGAACTTCGGTGGAGGCCGTGACCAGCCGCAAGGCCAGCAGCATCAGGCCCAGGCCGATCAGCACCCGGCCGAAGCGGCCGACATTGGTGTCCTGCCGCGAGATGAACAGCACCACGCCGACAAAGATAAAGAGCGGCGACAGCCAGGACAGGTCAAAAGAGAACACCACGGCCATCAGGCTGGTGCCGATGTCCGCACCCAGCATGACGGCCAGCGCCAGCGGCAGGGTGACCAGGCCTTGCCCGACAAATGACGAAACGATAAGGGAGGTGGCGGTGCTGGACTGCACCAGGGCCGTCACCCCAATGCCCGAGACGGCCGCAGCCAGCCGGTTGCTGATGCTGACCGCCAGCACGTGGCGCAGATTGGCACCGAACACCCGCAGGATGCCGGTACGAACGAGATGGGTGCCCCACACGAGCAGCGCAATGGCTGCCAAAAGATTCAACAAATGCTTCATAAGGTCGGAACCACTATACCCTTGAACCGGGTGGCTGCAAGCGGTTTGGCCCCGGTTTATCGGGTACGCCGAACCCGAAGCAGCTCATCCAGGATGAGGCAAACCGCGCCAACGGTGATGGCGGCGTCGGCGATATTGAACGATGGAAAATACCAGCCGTGCCAGTGGAACTGCAGGAAATCCACCACATAGCCATGCAGGGTGCGGTCGACGACATTGCCGACAGCGCCGCCCAGGACGCAGGCCAGCGCGAAGGAAAACAGCTTTTGCCCGGCATGCGAGCGCAGCATCCACACAATAAAGAGCGCCGCGGCAACCCCGATGGCAGTGAAGAACCAGCGCTGCCAGCCCGACGCCTCCGCCAGGAAAGAAAATGCCGCACCGGTGTTGTGCACGCGCACGACGTTGAAGAAGCTGGTGACATAGGTGGAGTCGCCCAGGCGGTAATAGCCGAGGATCAATACCTTGGTGAACTGGTCAGCGATCAGGATCAACAGTGCCAGGCCCAGCCAGGGGAGCATGCTGCCCTCTGATTTGATGAAGGTCGTCTTGGCCATCAGGCGAACTTCCTGTCTTCACCGGCGCCATACAGGTTGCTGGTGCAGCGGCCGCAAATGGTCGGGTGGGCGGGGTCGTGTCCCACGTCACTCCGGTAGTGCCAGCAGCGCTCGCATTTGATGTCAGAACTGGCTGAAACCCGCGTTGATACTGCGCTAGCAGCTATTAAATCAATAGCGGATGTGATGAAGACAAATTTGAGGTCTTCACCGAGCGATGCCAACAGTGCATGGTCTTCCGCGGCCACTTCCAGCGCGACATTGGCCTGCAGCGAAGAGCCTACCTTGCCGTCGGTGCGCAGGGCTTCGATGTCCTTGTTGACCGCATCGCGGATTTCGCGGATGCGCGACCACTTGGCGAGCAGAGCCGCGTCGGGCGCAGGAAATTCGGCATACGTTTCCATGAAGATGGACTCGGACTGCCCGAACACCTTCCAGGCCTCTTCCGCCGTGAAGCTCAGGAAGGGCGCCATCCAGCGCAGCATCGCGTGCGTGATCTGCCAGAGCGCGGTTTGCGCGCTGCGGCGGGCCAGCGATTTGGGGCCGGTGGTGTAGAGCCGGTCTTTCAGGATGTCGAGGTAGAAAGAGCCCAGGTCTTCGCTGCAATAGATCTGCAGCTTGGAGACCACCGGGTGGAATTCATACACCTCATAGTGCGCCAGGATGTCGGCCTGCAGCTGCGATGCCCGGC
>NZ_JBFUGX010000040.1:0-12097 GCF_056402675.1 Polaromonas sp. P3_C2
GGTCGGGCCCACCACAGCCAGCTTGCCTATGGTGCCGCGCGGCACTTCCGTGCCGGTGTCGTCCACCACCCTGGCGGTGTAGCCTGGCACCACCTTGCCGATGGCGCCGCGGCGCACGTCGGCGCCGGCTGCGGAGATAAAGATGTGGAACATCTCGGTCGCGCCGATGCCGTCGATCATTTCAATACCGGTGGCGTCCTTCCATAGCTGCCGCGTGGCGTCAGGCAGACTCTCGCCGGCACTCACGCACACCCGCAAGCCGGGCACGCCGTGCTGTTTGGCGAAAGCAGCCATCTGCCGGTAAAACGTAGGTGCCGTGTAGCAGACCGTTGYGCCGACCTGGTTGATCAGCTTGACCATGGCCTCCGGCGTATAGGCGATGGAGGGGTAGTAAACCGAAGCGCCGGCCCACATCGGGAAAATCAGCATGCCGCCCAGGCCGAAGGTGAAGGCCAACGGCGGCGAGCCGATGACGATGTCGTCCGGCTTTGCCTTGAGCACGTGGCGCGGCCAGGCCTCGCTGGCCGCCAGCACGTCGCGGTGCGTGTGCACCGCGGCTTTGGGTTTTCCCGTGGTGCCCGAGGTGAAGGCCATCAAGGCGATGTCGTCGGCGGCTACCGGGCAGGGCGTGAATTCGCCGTCCTTCTGCGCAGACAGAACCGCGAGCGAGCCCGGTGCGTCCATCAGGTTGAAGGGCACGATGATGGGCAGCGTATCGCTTTGCGCCTGCGCCGCCTGCAATTCCTCCAGCAGGCTGGCATCACACAAAGCCAGCGCGGGCCTGGCTTTCTCAATGATCTCTCCCAGCTCCTTGGCACGCAGTAGCGGCATGGTTGCCACCGCCACCAGCCCGGCTTGCACAACGCCTAGCCAGGCCAGCGCCATGCCGATCGAGTTGCCGCCGCGCAGCAACACCCGGTTGCCGGGCTTGAGGCCGAAGTTTTCCGTCAGCACCTGTGCGATGCGGTTCACGCGCTCCAGTGCGTCGGCATAGGTCAGGGTGATCTTGTCCGAGCGCAGCATCGGCTTGTCCGCGCGTCCCTCGCGAAAAGCTTTGTCAAACAGGCTCTGCACCAGATTGGCCTGCGCCGGTATGCACAGCTCGGGCAGCGCGTACACCATGCGCGGAAGCTGTTCGTACGGCGGCAAACGGTCATGTACAAAGCGGTCCGTCTGTGCGGACGGTACCGCGGCAACACTTTCGATGGAGTCGGAGACGGAGGTGCTCATGATTGCAATACGGCCTTTCCAATGATGAGTTGCTGCACTTCGGTCGCACCTTCGTAAATGCGCAATGAGCGTATGTCGCGGTACAGGCTTTCCACCTTGGTGCCAACCTTCACGCCCAGGCCACCATGCATCTGCAGCGCCATATCGATGACCTTCTGGGCGTTTTCGGTGGCTGTCATCTTGGCCATGGCTGCCTCGGCGGTGATGCGCGCGCCGCTGCCCAGGCGTTCGCTTTCGTCGCGCATCCAGGCGGCGCGATAGGTCAGCAGCGCGGCCGCATCGATCAGCGCCGCCATCTCGCCGAGCTTGGCTTGCGTGAGCTGGAAGTCGGCCAGCGTCTGGCCGAACATCTTCCGTTCCTTCGAGAAATGCACTGCCTCGGCCAGGGCACGGCGCGCCATGCCCAGCGCGGCAGCGGCCACGGAGGCGCGGAAGATGTCCAGCGTCTGCATCGCCAGCTTGAACCCGCCATGCAGCGCGCCCAACTGCGCGTCCCGCGGCAGCTTGCAATGCGTGAACTTCAGCGTGGCCAACGGGTGCGGCGCCATCACAGCGATGTGTTCGCTGCTGTCCAGGCCCTTGTTTTCCGCATCGACAATGAAGGCAGTAATGCCGCGCGTGCCGGCCTGCGGATCCGTCTTGGCGAAGGTCACGTAAAAATCCGCGATGCCTCCGTTGCTGATCCAGGTCTTGCTGCCGTTCAAGGCCCAGCCTTCACCCGCGTCTGTGGCGGAGGTCACCATGGCACCGGCGTCCGAGCCAGCGTCGGGTTCGCTCAGCGCAAAAGCCGCGATCCTCTTCCCGTTGGCGACCAACGGCAGGTAAGCCGCTTGCTGTGCCGGCGTCCCCGCCAGCGTGATCGCGCCGCTGCCCAGCCCTTGCATCGCAAACGCGAAATCGGCCAGCGGCGAATGAAAAGCCAGCGTTTCGCGCAGGATGACGAGCGCGCGGGAATCCAATTTTTCAAGCGCGCCGCCCAGGGCGCCGTCCTTGCCCGCCGGCACGCAGTAGCGCAGCCAGCCGTTGGCGCCCAACAGACTCACCCACTCCCTGCAAGCCCTGCGGTCGTCGCTCTCGTCGATGTACTGATCCGGCGTCCAGTCGGCCAGGCGCTGCGCCAGGTCGCGGTGAACCTCGTCAAAAAAAGGCAGTGCCAGGTGGGCGGTGGTCGATCTCATGCGTGATCCTTGTCGTCCTGCCGCGCTCAGTCGCCGCGGAACACCGGTTTCTGTTTGGCTGAAAAGGCCTCGTACGCCCGTGTGAAATCTTGCGTCTGCATGCAGATGGCCTGCGCCTGCGCTTCGGCCTCTATCGCCTGGTCCAGCGTCATCGCCCATTCCTGGTGCAGCATGGTTTTGGTCATGCCGTGCGCAAAGGTCGGGCCGTCAGCCAGCTCTTGCGCCAGTTTTTGCGCCTGCGCCAGCACATCTTGCGGCTCGTGCAGCGCGTTGAAGAAGCCCCACTGCAAGCCTTCCTGCGCGCTCATGGATCTGCCGGTAAACAGCAGTTCCGATGCGCGCCCCTGTCCGATCAGGCGCGGCAGCAACGCGCAGGCTCCCATGTCGGCACCGGCCAGGCCCACGCGCGTGAAGAGGAACGCCGTCTTCGCCTGGGCCGTTCCCAGGCGCATGTCGGCGGCCAGCGCCATCATGGCACCGGCGCCGGCGCAGATACCGTCAATCGCCGCGATGATGGGCTGGGGGCACAGGCGCATGGCCTTGATCAGGTCACCCGTCATGCGCGTGAACTCCAGCATTTCCGGCATGGTCATTTTTGTCAGCGGCCCGATGATCTCGTGCACGTCGCCGCCCGAGCAGAAATTGCCGCCGGCGCCAGTGATGACCACTGCCTTCACGTCGGTGGCGGTGTTCAGCGTGCGGAACAGGTCGCGCAGCTCCGCGTAGGAGTCGAAGGTCAGCGGGTTCTTGCGCTCGGGCCGGTTCAGCGTCAGCGTCGCGACGCCGGCGTCGAAGGCGTAAGCGAAATGCTCCGCCTGGTGATGGGCCAGCGCATCAAACTGCGCATGCATGGGGTTGGCCAGGCCGATGTAGTGTTTCATGTCGTTTCCAGTTTGCTGTCGGTCAGCAGGGCGTTGTGGTGTTGCTTGACCTTGCCCAGCAGTTTGTGCAGGGACTCCACCTCGCGTGGTGACAAAGCCTCAAAGGCCGCGACGATCCAGGCTTCATGCTCGTTTGCCATTTCGTCGAACAGTTTTCGCCCCCGCGGGGTCAGGCGAACGCGATAGGCCCGGCGGTCACCCTCCACATCCACGCGCTCCACCAGCCCTTCATTCACCAGCTGGTCGGTAATGCCCGTGACGTTGCCGCCGGTCACCATCATGCGGCGCGACAGCTCGTTCATCTTCAGCCCTTCCGGGCTGCGCTCGAGTTGTGCCATCAGGTCAAAGCGCGGCAGGGTGGTGTCGAACTGTTCACGCAACTGGGTGCGCACCTGCTTTTCCACCAGCTGAGTGCAGGTCAGCATGCGCAGCCAGAGCCGCAACGCTTCGGGGTGTTCGCTGTGGCCTCTTGCTTCCATGTCCATGGCGTGTCTCCTTGATAATGCTACTTGTTGGCGCTATCTATTTGATAGCAACTTGCGCTTGTCCTGTCTGCGCTGCAAGCTCTTTTTGCTTCGAGAGTTCACGGTAGAGCTGGTCGCGCCCGCTCAGGTAGGGTTGTGGCCAATCCACATGGCGGCTTTGCAGCTTGGCAGCTTCGTGCAGCGTCCAGGCGGGGTCGGCCAGGTGCGGGCGGGCAACGGCGCAGAGGTCGGCACGGCCGGCTGCAATGATGCTGTTGACATGGTCGACTTCCGAGATCGCGCCCACGGCGATGGTCTGTATGCCCACCTCGTTGCGGATGCGGTCGGCAAACGGCGTCTGGTACATGCGGCCGTAAACCGGCTTGGCCGCGCGCGTGGTCTGGCCCGACGACACGTCGATGAAGTCGCACCCTGCGGCCTTGAACATCCGGGCGACGGCAACGGCATCGTCGGCGGTGTTACCGCCCGGCGCCCAGTCGTGCGCGGAGATCCGCACGCTCATCGGCAGATGCGCCGGCCACACTTCACGCATGGCGGCAAACACCTCCAGCGGAAAGCGGCAGCGGTTTTCCAGGCTGCCGCCGTACTCGTCCGTGCGCTGGTTGGTCAGCGGCGTGATAAAGCTCGACAGCAGATAGCCGTGGGCGCAATGCAGCTCAAGCCAGTCAAACCCGGCTTCGGCCGCGTAGCGGGTGGACTGCACGAACTCAGTCTTGACACGGTCCATGTCGACGCGTGTCATGGCTTGCGGCACCTGGTTGGTGGGGCCGTAAGCCACAGCGCTAGCCGCCAGCAGCGGCCAGTTGCCGGTGACGAGCGGCTCGTCGGGCTCTTCCCAGCCGACTTGCGTGGAGCCTTTGGGGCCGCTGTGTCCCAGTTGCATGCCGATTCTGGCGCCGGCACCCGAGGCATGGACAAAATCCACGATGCGCTTGAAGGCCCTGGCCTGCGTCTCGTTCCACAAGCCCGGGCAGCCGGGGGTGATTCGGCCTTCTGCGCACGGTGCGGTCATTTCGACAAACACCAGCGCAGCGCCACCCAATGCGCGCGCGCCAAGGTGAACCAGGTGGAAGTCCTGCGGCACGCCGTCCACCGCGCTGTAGGTAGCCATGGGCGAAACGACGATACGGTTCTTCAGATTCAGTTCGCGGACCTTCAAAGGCAGCAGCATGGGCGGCGGTGCATGCGGTGCGCTGCTTTTAGCCAACCACTGCTCATAACCCTGCAGCCAGGCGGCATCGCGCACGCGCAGGTTCTCGTGGCTGATGCGCTGCGAGCGTGTGAGCAGCGAATAAAAGAACTGCTCGGCCTCCATGCCACTGTAGCGGTCAACGTTCTCAAACCACTCGGTCGAGTTGCGCGCCGCGTTCTGGATCTTCAGCACTTCCACGGAGCGGAGGGCTTCATAGGTTTTGAGCGCCGCAGCGGCATCACCGTGCTGCGCAAAACAGTTGGTCAACTCAATCGCGTCTTCCAGCGCCAGCTTGGTACCACTGCCGATGGAAAAATGCGCGGTATGCGCTGCATCGCCCATGAGTACGATGGGCACCTGTTTGCCGTTGATGTTTTCCTCGTGAACCCAACGTTCACAAACCACACGCGGAAAACGTATCCAGATCGCCGAGCCGCGCACATGCGTCGCGTTGTTCATCAGCGCGTTGCCGTCCAGGTATTTGGCAAACAGGCGTTCACAAAATGAGATGCCGTCTTCCTGGCTCATCTGGTCCAGGCCGTGCGCCTTCCACACGGCCTCGGGTGTCTCGACGATAAAGGTCGAAGTGTTCTCGTCAAACTTGTAGGCATGTGCGGCGAACCAGCCATGCTCAGTCTGCTCGAAGGCGAAGGTGAAAGCATCGAAAGTTTTGTGCGTGCCCAGCCAGACAAAACGGCAGGCGCGAAGCTCCACGTCTGGCTTGAAGGTCTCCGCATWACGGTTGCGGATGCGGCTGTTCAGACCGTCGCTGGCGATCACCACGTCGGCGTTGTATTGCGCAGCGATAGCCTGGTCGTCCTGCACGTCGGTTTCGAACACCAGGTCCACGCCCAGCGCGATGCAGCGCTCCTGCAGGATGTTGAGCAGACGCTTGCGGCCGATACCGCAGAAACCGTGGCCGCCGGAGCGCACCGAGCGGCCCTTGAAGAACACCTCCACGTCATCCCAATGGTTGAAGGCGTCGCCGATCAGCTGTGCGCTGACCGGGTCGGCCATGCGCAGGTTGCCCAGCGTCTGGTCCGACAGCACCACGCCCCAGCCGAAGGTGTCAAAAGGCCGGTTGCGCTCGACCACCGTCACCTGATGCGCCGGATTTTGCAGCTTCATCAGCAGGGCGAAATACAAGCCTGCGGGACCGCCGCCCAGGCAAAGAATGTGCATGAATGCGTACTCTCTGGATTAATTTGACCTTAATTGTTTAGGTTTAAACTAAATCCGTCAAGCGGGTTTTCCGGTGTTTTTCKCAACACCGGAAAACGGGTGTTACCGCAGCGGTGCAGAGGTGTGCCGGTATTTACGGCTGCCGCGCCAGCCGGATATCAGGGGGCCTGAAAGCCCGCTGCCCGGTAAGTGAGCACCAGCGTATCCCGAAAACTACTGCCGGCCCGATCGTCTGCCGGCAGGATGGGCGTGGTCTCGTGAATTACCCGGGCATCGTCCAGCAGAAGCGCCGTCAGGGGCTCCTGCATCACAAAGCGCACACCATGCGGGCCGTTGGCATCGAACACCCGGGTTTCGCCGCCTTTGACGCCGTGCCGCGCCACCATCATCACCACCACGAAGTCCACACCGTCGCGATGTGCGCCTTCAGGCGTGGGCCGGCCTACCCCGCCCGCGGTGTCGATGCGGAACTGGTGCGCTTCAATATGCCAGCGCCCGGCGGGTTGCACTTGCGCAAACAGCTTGCCCAGATTGGCCAGCAGGTCCGTCCATGCCGGGGCTGTGGCTACCGCTGGCTCGACCGGGTCGAACCAGCGCTCGAAGCCGCCGTGCAGGGCGTTGTAGTCGGTGGGTTGCCAGTGGGCACGATGCGGGGTTTGCGTGAGCGTGCCTTCGGCCAGCTCCTGGACGAAGCAGGAATGGCGGCGCTTGCGGTAGTGGCCACCGTCTTTCAGATGGGCGTCAGGCGGCAAGCGGTTCCAGGAGTCTGTCAGCGCCTGCCAGCCTGATGTCCAGGCCGGCGTCGGCAGTTCCAGCGTGGCCGTCAGCTCGGCAGGGTTGAGCAGGCTCAGCCCGTCCTGGCTGAGCGCCTGGCGAGCCGACTTGGGGACAGTGGCGATATTGAACATGGGCCCTATTTTGCTTGAGCCGCGCGGCCGGCCCGGCAGCCGTAGCCGGAACCCCGGGGCCGCAACAGGTGAAACCAGCCTACATACACGGGTTCGAAAACTTTCCATAATGGCCTGTCTGTCCAACTTGAGGAGCCACCATGCTTTATAAATTCAAATCCAAAGACGCCGGCGACGTGATCATGCTCGAAGCCAACGGCCGCAAGGTCCTCGAAATCATCGGCAAAGACCCCGCCCCCAAAGGCATCATCCTGCCCGAGCAAATGCCCGCCGCGATAGCCGCCCTGCAGGCAGCGATCGCGCACGAGGAAGCCCACGATGCCAATGCCGACGAGGGGGTCGTCCCTGGCGACGGCCTGGGCCTGCGCCAGCGCGCCGTGCCGTTTATCGACATGCTGCAACGCAACCTGAAGTCGGGGCATGAGGTGGTTTGGGGCGTTTAGGCTTAGCAGTCGCGCTGACCCATACCAAAAAGCCCTGGTGACAGGGCTTTTTGCATGGTGAGTTGATATGCGCTCAGTCCACCTTCGCCCCCGAAGCCTTCACCACCTGCGCCCACTTCTTGTGCTCGGCATTGATAAAGGCCGTGAACTGTTGCGGCGTATTGCCGCTGGGAATCGCACCCTGCGCGAGGAGCTTCTCTTTCATCGCAGGCGTGCCCAGCGCCTTGGCGGCTTCCTGCTGGATGCGGTTCACAATGTCGGGCGGCGTACCGGCGGGGGCGAGCAGGCCGAACCAGGAGCTCGCATCGAAACCTTTCATGGCCGGGCCGCCGGCCTGTTCTATGGTGGGGACGTCAGGCAGGGCCGCTGAGCGTTCTGAGCTCGTCACGGCCAGTGCCTTGAGTTTGCCGGACTTGATGAGCTGCATGGAAGACGGCAGGTTGTCGAACATGACGTCCATGTCGCCGCCCACCAGTGCCAGCAGCGCGGGGCCGGATCCGCTGTAGGGGAAGTGCGTCATATAGGTTCCGCTCATGGTTTTAAACAGTTCACCCGCCAGGTGGATGGACGTGCCGTTGCCGCTGGAGGCCATGTTGAAAGTGCCGGGCTTGGCTTTGGCCGCGCGTATGAAGTCCGTGACGTTGTTGATGCCCGCGGCTTTGGCTTTTTCGGCGTTGACCACCATGACGTTGGGCACACCCGCGACCAGCGTGATGGGTGCAAAGTCTTTTTGCGGGTCGTAGGCCATCTTGCTGTACAGCGACTTGTTGATGCCATGCGTGCCCACGGTGCCCATCAGCAGGGTGTAGCCGTCAGGCGCGGATTTGGCGACCACGTCTGCGCCAATGTTGCCGCCGGCACCGGCACGGTTCTCAACCACAAAGGGCTGGCCGAAGGCTTTGGAGAGTTCCGGCGCCATGGCGCGGGCCAGGATGTCGGTGGTGCCGCCTGGCGCGAAGGGCACGACGATTTTGACGGGCCTGGTGGGCCAGCTGGCGCTTTGCGCCCAGGCGGAGGGCGTGGCCATAAAGGTGGCGACGGCGGTCAGCGCGGTGGCCAGGAAAGCGCCGTAGCGACGGGAAAGAAAGGGCTTGCTATTGTTGTTCAAGAGGGGCTCCAGGGATGGCCGGCGCGGCCGGGGGTCACATGAAGATAGCGTGCGTGGGTTCATGCTTCAAGAGGGTTTCAACCCAGCCATCCAAAAAAAGAAAAGCCGCCCGGCATGAACCGGGCGGCTGGCAATCAAACGGTCAACAGATCAGTCGGYGAACTTGCCGGCGGCGTCGATCACGGGCTTGAGCTTGTTGATCTCGGCGGATACAAAAGCCTTGTGGGCGGCGGGCTCGACACGCTTGTCGGTCACCACCACGGCGCCAAGGCCTTCCTGCTTCTTGATGAAGTCGGGATCCTTGAGCGCCACTTTCAGGGCGTTGTTGAGCTGGGTCATCACGGCCGGCGGCGTTCCCTTGGGGGCGTACATGCCGTGCCAGATCGTCAGGTCAAAGTTTTTGAGGCCCATTTCCTGCAGCGTCGGATAGTCCTTGAGCAGCTTGTTGTTCTTCAGCGGTTTGGCGGTCGTGACCGCAAACGCCTTGACGCGGCCGGCTTCAATCTGGCCGGTGGTGTTGGTGGTCTGGTCACACATCATGTCGACCTGTCCGCCCACCAGTGCATTCATGGCCGGCGCCGTGCCGCCGAAGGGAATGGTGGTCATCGCGTCCTTGGCGTTGATGGCTGCCTGCCACATCAGGCCACAGAGGTGCGATGCCGAGCCCAATCCTGCATGGGCGATATTGAGTTTGCCGGCATTGGYGCGAATGTAATTCTCGAAATCGCGGTAGTTGTTGGCCGGCAGCTGCGGTTTGCCGATGATGGTCATCGGTACTTCGTTGATCATGCCCAGGAACTCGAAATCGTCCAGCACCTTGTAGGGCAGCTTGCGATACAGGGCCGGCGCGGCCGCCATGCCGATGTGGTGCACCAGCAAGGTGTGACCATCGGGTGTTGCGCGGGCTACCTTGGCCGCACCRATGGTGCCGCCGGCGCCGTTGACGTTTTCCACCACGAAGTTGGCGCTGCCGCCCATGGCTTTGCGCATGGCTTCGGCCAGGTCGCGTGCCACACGGTCGGTTGGGCCGCCGGCCGCGAATGGGACCACCAGAGTGACTGGCTTGGAGCCGGGGAAGGCGGGGGCTTGCGCGTGGGCTGCAAATATGGCCGTTGCAGCAGCGGCGAGGACTAACAGGCGTTTCATGAGCGTCTCCTTGTGATGAACGCGCCAAGTTTACGATCCGCTTACTGCGCAAACATCGCGGGAACTACGTAAGGGCTAGCCCCCGGTCGCTTTGCTGGCAGCGCCCCTTTGGGGGCAGCGCAGTACGCGCAGCGACAAGCGTGGGGGCTCTACTTGTAACTACGTGCATCCTCAATAACCTTCCCGTCGTTGGGGAGACTGCCGGGCGCCACCAGTTGCACGGTGCCGCGCAATTTGGTGACGTCACGGATGGCGTCGCCGATACGCTGGTCCAGGCCGTCCGGGGCGGACGCGGTTTCGACCTGGAAGTGCATGTTGTCGCTCGCCATCTCTCCGCTGACCACCAGCCTGGCCTTGATCACTTCCGGAAAGCGCCGGGCAATGTCAGCGACCTGCCCGGGATGTACAAACATCCCGCGGACCTTGACGGTCTGGTCGGCTCTTCCCATCCAGCCCTTGATGCGCGCATTGGTGCGTCCCGTGGGGCAGGTGCCCGCAAGGATGGCGGAAAGGTCGCCCGTGCCAAAGCGAATCAGCGGATAGCCGGGATTGAGGGTGGTCACCACCAGCTCTCCCACTTCGCCCTCAGCCACCGGGTCACCCGTTCCAGGGCGCACGATTTCCACGATCACGCCTTCATCCAGCACCAGCCCTTCACGCGCTTCGGTTTCGTACGCAATCAGGCCCAGGTCGGCCGAGGCATAACACTGGTAGCCCGCAATGCCGCGCTCACCCAGCCAGTCGCGCAGGCTGGGGGGAAACGCCTCGCCTGAAACCAGTGCCCGCGTCACGGTCGGCAGTTCCACCTTCATTTCGGCGGCCTTCTCCATGATGATTTTCAGGAAGCTTGGTGTGCCGATGTAGCCGGCCGGCCTGAGTTCCGCCATGGCGTGTACCTGCTGCTCCGTCTGGCCGGTACCGCCCGGGAACACGGTGCAACCGAGGGCATGCGCGCCGGTTTCCATCATGGAGCCTGCCGGCACAAAGTGGTAGCTGAAACTGTTGTGGATCAGCTGGCCGGGGCGAAAGCCCGCGGCATACAAGGCCCTGGCCATGCGCCAGTAGTCCTTGCGCTTGCCGCCGGGCTCGTAAATGGTGCCAGGGCTGGCAAAAACATGAGGCATATGCGCGCCGTAGCGCAAAGCGCTGAAACCGCCAAATGCGTTGCCACTGCCACCGGGCGCGCGCTCGGCCTGCTGGCGCTCAAGGAGCTCATGCTTGCGCGTGACGGGCAATCGCGCCAGTTCCGCACGTGATGTGATGGCCTGGGCGTCAACGTCCTTGAGAATGGCGGTGAAGGCAGGCGCCCGCGTCTTGGCATGGGCAATCTGCTGCGGCAAGGCCGTCAGCAGGGCCGCCTCGCGTTCCGTAGGGCTTCGCACTTCCAGTGAGTCGTAATGTGTGGTCATATTTGGAGAAAACCTGGGCAAGGAGAAGTCTTAAACCAGCAGGGGCCGCGGAACCGGCTTTGCCGGGCCGCAGGCGCAGCGGCCCCCTCGGGGGGCAGCGCAGTACACGAAGTGACAAGCGTGGGGGTCATGTTCTACGCCAGCCACCGTTTGCGCCGCTTGTAGCTCTTCACATCCTTGAAGCTCTTGCGCTCGCCGCCGCCCACGCCAAGGTAGAACTCCTTGACGTCCTCGTTATTGGCCAGGTCACTGGCCGCGCCGTCCATCACCACACGGCCGCTTTCCATGATGTAGCCGTAGTCGGCATATTTGAGTGCCATGTTGGTGTTCTGCTCGGCCAGCAGGAAGGTGACTTGCTCCTTCTGGTTCAGGTCTTTCACGATGTTGAACACTTCTTCGACAATCTGCGGCGCCAGGCCCATGGAGGGCTCGTCCAGCAGCACCATCGACGGGTTTGCCATGAGCGCGCGGCCGATGGCGCACATTTGCTGCTCGCCGCCCGACGTATAAGCCGCCTGCGAAGTGCGTCGGGTTTTCAGGCGCGGAAAGTAGTTGTAAACCTTCTCCAGATTCGCCGCCACTTCGGCCTTGCTGCTGCGCGTGTAGCCGCCGGTCAGCAGGTTTTCTTCGATGGTCAGATGGGCAAAGCAGTGTCGTCCCTCCATCACCTGCACCACGCCGCGCTGCACCAGGTCGGCCGGCGAGAGGTTTTCTATGCGCTCGCCGCGCAGCTCGATGGAACCTTTGGTGACTTCGCCGCGCTCCCCCCTGAGCAGATTGGAAATCGCGCGCAGAGTCGTGGTCTTGCCTGCGCCGTTGCCGCCCAGGATGGCCACGATGCGGCCCTGCGAGACTTGCAGCGAGACGCCCTTGAGCACCAGGATCACGTGGTTGTAGATGACCTCGATGCCGTTGACGTTGAGAACGATGTTAGG
>NZ_JBFUGX010000041.1:0-11921 GCF_056402675.1 Polaromonas sp. P3_C2
GTGGTCAGCAGCCGCAGCGACCGCAGGGATGATCGCCGGGACGGCAGGCGCGATGACAACAACCGGGACGAGCACCGCGCCGGTCCCGCTGCCGGCAGGGACCACGACGCCCGGCCACAAGCCGCCGCTCCCGCTTCCCCCGCCGCGCCGGTCGGCRCAGCGCCAGCCGCACGGCCCTCGCCCGCACCGGACCGCAGCGCCCTCGAGGCCAGCCAGCGCGCTCAACGCGAGCAGCAGCGCCAGCAGCAGGAGCAAAAAGAACGCCTGCAAGGCCCCCAGCTGGAACAGCAACGCCGCCAGGGCGAAGAGGCCATAGGCCAGCGCGCCCTCCGCGAGCAAGCCCAGCGCGATACGCGGGCCCGCCAGGAAGCGCAGGAACGCGCCCAGGCTGCGAATGCCAATGCCAATGCCGATGCACGCGCCAACGCCGACCGCCATGCCGCCGAACAGGCTCGTCGCAGCCAGCAACAGGAACAGCGGGAAAAGCTTCAGGGTCCCCAGCTGGAACAGCAGCGCCGTTCCGGTGAAGAATCCATAGGCCAGCGCGCCCTGCGCGAACAGGCCCAGCGCGACCAGGAAAACACCCGCCAGCAACAGGCCGCGCAAAGACAGCAGCAGCAGCAGCAGCAACAGCAGCAGCAACAGCAACAGCAACAGCAACAGCAACAGCAACAGCAACTGCAACTGCAACTGCAGCAACAACAACATTTGCAACAACAGCAGCATTTGCAACAACAGCAACAACGTGCGCAGCAGGAGCAGCAGCGCCAGGCCCAGGCCCAGGAACAACAACAGCGGCGGCAACACCAATTGCAGCAACAGCAGTCACAACGCGACGCCACCCCAGACAAACCGTCCCGCCAGGCCGACGCAACCAATCCGCGCGGCCAGCGCGGCGAAGGCGGCCCAGGCCGCAACCGCGAGCAATAAAAAAGCCAATACGGGCGCCGGTTTCCTACCGGAGGGGGCACTCCTCATCAAGCAGGGGCCGCGGAACCGGCTTTGCCGGGCCGCAGGCGCAGCGCCCCTATACGTAGGGAAAGGGGCAGCGCGCCGTAGGCTCGAAGTGGGGAGCGTGGGGGCTTTAGATCACGCAAAACTACTTAAGGGTCTGACCCGGTACCGCGTCGGAGGGTGGGTGGCTAGGATGACCACCTGTGTTTCACGGGTTCGCGCCTGCTGCCGCATCAGCCGCCGCGGCACCTTGCGCCCGTGATATCCAACCCATCTTCCGGAGAACCAATTTGTCAGTGGAGTTCATTCTCGAAACACGAGGGCTGACCAAGGAATTCAAGGGGTTCGTGGCAGTCAACAACGTGGACCTGAAAGTCCAGCGCGGGCATATCCATGCGCTGATCGGGCCCAACGGCGCCGGCAAGACGACTTTCTTCAACCTGCTGACGAAGTTCCTCATCCCCACGCGCGGAAGCATTGTCTACAACGGCAACGACATTACGTTTGAGCAACCCGCGCAGACCGCGCGGCGCGGCATCGTGCGGTCATTCCAGATCTCTGCGGTCTTCCCGCACATGACAGTCCTGGAAAACGTGCGCGCCGCCTTGCAGCGCAACCTCGGCACCTCGTTCCATTTCTGGAAAGCGGAAGAAACGCTGTTTCATCTCCACGACCGTGCCCGCGAGCTGCTGGCCGAAGTCGACCTGAGCGACTTCGCCGATGAGCTCACCGTGAACCTGCCCTATGGCCGCAAGCGTGCGCTCGAACTCGCCACCACGCTGGCGCTGGAACCCGAACTGATGCTGCTGGACGAACCCACGCAGGGCATGGGCCACGAAGACGTGGACCGCGTGACGCAGCTGATCAAAAAAGTCTCGGCTGGCCGGACCATCCTGATGGTCGAGCACAACATGAACGTGGTGTCGTCGATCGCCGACCGCATCACGGTGCTGCAGCGCGGCGCCATCATTGCCGACGGGCCATATGCCGAAGTGTCAGCGAATCCGTTGGTGATCGAAGCTTATATGGGCACAGCGAACACCGAGCTTCAAGGGGCGCACTAGATGACCAAAGAGCTCCTCAAGATAGAAGACCTGCACGCCTGGTACGGCGAGTCGCACATCCTGCATGGCGTGAACCTCACCGTCAACGAAGGCGAGGTGGTAACACTGCTGGGCCGCAACGGCGCGGGGCGCACCACCACCATGCGCGCCATCGTCGGCATGACGGGTGCGCGCAAGGGCTCCATCAAGATCAACGGCGAAGAAGCCATCAAGCTCGCGCCGCACAAGGTGGCGCGTCTGGGCGTGGGCTACTGCCCCGAAGAGCGCGGCATTTTCGCCAGCCTGACAGCCGAAGAAAACCTGATGCTGCCGCCCACCATAGCCCCCGGYGGGATGAGCCTGGACGAAATCTACGCAATGTTTCCCAACCTCAAGGAACGCGCCAGCAGCCCCGGCACGCGACTGTCTGGCGGCGAACAGCAGATGCTGGCCGTGGCGCGCATTTTGCGCACCGGCGCGCGCCTCCTGCTGCTCGATGAAATTTCCGAAGGCCTGGCGCCCGTCATCGTGCAAAAACTCGCAGAGATGATCCTCACGCTCAAGGCCAAGGGTTACACCATCGTGCTGGTGGAACAGAACTTCCGCTTCGCCGCGCCGCTGGCTGATCGCTTCTACGTCATGGAACACGGCCGCATCGTCAAGCAGTTTGCGCAAAACGAGCTGGCCGGCAACATGGGCATGCTGCAGGAATACCTGGGCGTCTGACGCCGGGCATGCCGAACCCTTTTTTAGTCCCCTCGATTCCCCCCAAGTTCACCCCTTCCATAACAGGAGACATCATGAAACTCAAAGCACTTGTTGCCGCACTCGCCCTTGGCCTCACAGGCGCAGCCTTCGCACAGAACACTGGCCCGATCAAGATCGGCATCATCACCGACATGTCCAGCCTTTACGCCGACATCGACGGCCCCGCCGGCGCTGAAATGCTGAGGTGGGCCGTGCAGGATTTCGGCGGCAAGGTCCTGAACCGCCCCATCGAGGTGCTGAGCGCCGACCACCAGAACAAGGCCGACGTCGCGTCGTCCAAGGCACGTGAATGGATCGACAAGGACGGCCTGCAGATGCTGATTGGCGGTACCAACTCCGGCACGGCACTGGCCATGTCCAAGGTCACCACCGAAAAGAAGAAACCCTTCCTCGTCATCGGCGCCGGTTCGGCCCGCCTGACCAATGAAGACTGCTCGCCCTACACCGTCCACTACGCCTACGACACGGTCTCGCTGGCCAAGGTCGCCGGTTCCGCGCTGGTCAAGGCCGGCAACAAGAGCTGGTACTTCCTGACCGCCGACTACGCCTTCGGCTACTCGCTCGAGGGGGATGCCTCCACCGTGGTCAAGGCCAACGGCGGCACCGTCGCCGGCACCGTCCGCCATCCGCTGAACGCCTCGGACTTCTCGTCCTTCCTGCTGCAGGCGCAGTCTTCCAAGGCGCAAATCCTGGCACTGGCCAATGCTGGCGGCGACTTCACCAACGCCATGAAGGCCGCAAAGGAATTCGGCATCGGCAAGACCATGAAGGTTGCCGGCCTGCTGGTATTCATCAACGACGTGCACTCCCTGGGCCTGGCCAACACCGAAGGCCTGCAACTGGCCGACAGCTGGTACTGGAACCAGGACGACGCCTCGCGCAAGTTCGCCAAGCGCTTCTTCGATAAATACAAGCGCATGCCTTCCAGCCTGCAGGCGGCCGACTACTCCGCCACCCTGAGCTACCTCAAGGCCGTGCAGACCGCCGGCACGACCGATTCCGACAAGGTCATGAGCACGCTCAAGGGCATGAAGATCGAAGACTTCTACAACAAGGGCCAGATCCGCGCCGACGGCCGCATGATCCACGACATGTACCTGTACGAAGTCAAGAGCTCCAAGGATTCGGGCACGCCATGGGACTACTACAAGACCATCGCCAAGGTGCCGGGCGAGCAGGCTTTCACCACGGTGGCCGAATCCAAGTGCTCGGCTCTCAAGAAGTAAAGCATCACTGCAACTGCGCAAACGTTGAACTGACGAAAAAACAAAAAGCGGGGTAGAACGAGGGTTCGATCCAGCCGGTCATTTCGCAGAAATGCAGAATGACCGGCTGCTTCTTTGAAAAACCCTTGCACTCCCGCCACAAGTAACGGTATCGGTGTCCTGACAGGTTCCCATGGAAATTTTCGGTATTCCCCTGCAAGCGTTTATGGGCCAGCTGATGCTGGGCCTGGTCAATGGCGCCTTCTACGCCATGCTGAGCCTGGGGCTCGCGGTGATTTTCGGTCTGCTGGGCATCGTCAACTTTGCGCACGGTGCGCTCTACATGCTGGGCGCTTTTGCCGCCTGGATCATGCTCGACCAGTTCGGCATGAATTACTGGTTCGCGCTGGTGCTGGCGCCGCTGACGGTCGGTATTCTCGGCGTCATCATCGAACGGCTCTTCCTCAAGCACTTGTACAAGCTTGATCCGCTCTACGGSCTGCTGCTGACCTTCGGCCTGGCGCTGGTGCTCGAGGGCGTCTTCCGTGAAATTTACGGTGTCTCGGGCCAGAACTACAACGTGCCCGACCTGCTGGCCGGCTCCATGGACCTCGGCTTCATGCGCCTGCCGATTTACCGCGCCTGGGTGGTGGTGGTGTCGCTGGTGGTCTGCCTGGGCACCTGGTTCCTGATCGAACGCACCCGGCTGGGCGCCTACCTGCGCGCCGGCACCGAAAACGCGCCGCTGGTGCAGGCCTTTGGCATCAACGTCCCCATGATGGTGATGCTGACCTACGGCGCGGGCGCCGCCCTGGCAGCCCTGGCCGGCGTGCTGGCCGCACCCATCATCCAGGTCAACCCGCTGATGGGCTCCAACCTGATCATCGTGGTCTTTGCCGTCGTCGTGATCGGCGGCATGGGCTCCATCCTCGGCTCGGTCATCACCGGCCTGGGCCTGGGCATCGTCGAAGGCCTGACCCGGGTGTTTTATCCTGAAGCGTCCAACATCGTGGTATTCGTCATCATGGTCATCGTGTTGATGTTCCGGCCCGCCGGCCTCTTCGGAAAGGAAGCCTGACCATGAGCGCCCTCTCCACCAAAGCCGCCAACATGCTGCGCATCACTTACCTCGTCCTGCTGGCTTTTGCGCTGGCCGCGCCCTTCCTGGGTCTCTACCCGGTGTTTGTGATGAAGCTGCTTTGCTTTGCGCTCTTCGCCTGCGCCTTCAATCTGTTGCTGGGTTTTACCGGCCTGCTCTCGTTCGGCCATGCCGCATTCTTCGGCTCTGCCGCTTATGTCACCGGCTGGTTCATCAAGTCGCAGAACTGGACACCCGAACTGGCTCTGCTGGCCGGCGCGGTGGCGGYCGGGCTGATCGGCCTGCTGGTCGGCCTGGTGGCCATCCGCCGCCAGGGCATTTATTTCGCCATGATCACGCTGGCGATTGCGCAGATGGTCTACTTCGTCTGCCTGCAGGCGAGCTTTACCGGCGGCGAAGACGGCCTGCAGGGCGTGCCACGCGGCAAGCTGTTCGGCCTGCTGCCGCTCGAATCCGACATCTCGCTGTATTACGTGGTGGTGGCGATTTTTGTGGCCTGCTTCCTGTTCATCTCGCGCATCGTGCACTCGCCCTTCGGCCAGGTGCTCAAGATGATCCGCGAGAACGAGCCCCGCGCCATCTCGCTGGGCTACAACGTCGACCGCTACAAGCTGCTGGCCTTTGTGCTATCGGCCGCGCTGGCCGGCCTGGCCGGTTCGATGAAGACCCTGGTCATGGGTTTTGCCACGCTGTCGGACGTGCACTGGTCCATGTCGGGCGAAGTCATCCTGATGACCCTGCTGGGCGGCGTCGGCACTTTCTTCGGCCCGGTCATGGGTTCAGGCATCGTGATCGCGCTGCAGAACCTGCTGGCCGACAAGGTCGGCTCCTGGGTCACCGTCATCATCGGCGCGATCTTTGTGCTGTGCGTGCTGGCCTTCCGCAAGGGTGTGATCGGTGAGTTGCAGGCCTTCCTCGAACGCCGCCGCGCCGCGGCCAAGGCTGCCTCGGCAAAACCCTGACCGGCAGGGCCAGGCGGCCGTCCCGTCCGGCTGCTTTTAAAGCCCTTCAGTTGCTATTGTTTTAATAGCCGCTTGCGCTCGTCACCATTGGCTAGCAGCCTCATTTCCTCAAAATCAGTTGCCACGGAACTCGCGCCGGTACATCGACGGCGAGGTTCCAAGCGTCGCCGCAAAGTGCTGCCGCAGGGATACCGCCGAGCCGAACCCTGCGTCCTGGGCAATCTGCTCCATTGAGCGGTCGGTTGATTCGAGTTGCCGCTGCGCCAGCGCCAGGCGCAGGCTGGTCAGCCACTGGCCCACGGTGGTGCCGGTGATCTGCCGGAAGTGCCGGGTGAAGGTGCGCCGGCTCATCAGGGCACGTGCCGCCAGCGTGTCGAGGCTGTGGGGCTGGCGCAGGTTTTCCTGCACCCACGCCAGGATGGCCGACAGCCGGTGGTCGGAGCCTGTGGCCGGGAGAGGTTGTTCCACGTACTGTGCTTGCCCGCCCTGCCGCTGCGGCGCCACCACCATGCGGCGCGCCACACGGTTGGCAGCTTCGGCGCCGAAGTCCCGGCGCAGCAGATGCAGGCAGCAGTCAATGCCAGCAGCCGTGCCCGCTGAGGTCAGCACATCACCGTCGTCCACATACAGCACATCGGGCTGCAACATGACCTGCGGATAGCGCTCGGCAAAAGCCGGCGCCAGCGCCCAGTGCGTGGCGGCGGGCCGGCCGTCGAGCAAGCCGGCCTCGGCCAGCACAAAAGCCCCCAGGCACAGCCCGACGATGCGCGCGCCGCGCCTGTGCGCCGCACGCAAAGCCTTGAGCAGGGCTTCGGACGGCCGCTCCATCGGGTCCCGCCACGACGGCACCACCACGGTCTGCGCCTTGGCCAGCACGCTCAAGCTGTGCTCTACCGCAATGGTGAAGCCCGCTGTCGTATGCAAACTGCCCGGCGTTTCGGCGCACACCAGCAACCTGAAACGCGGCAGATCGGGCCCTGAAAAATCATTGCCGAACACCATGCACGGCACGGAGAGGTGAAATGGGCTGATGCCGTCAAACGCCACCACGGCGACCGTGCTGAGCTGGCTTGCGGTGCGTGACTTGATGCGTGACTTGCCGACGACCGGCATCTGTGGAAGTGCTTTTTTCGACATGGCCCGATTCTATCGAATATTTTCAATTGGGCCACTTCCCGGAAAACGTGCCGCGCCCAACAATCACACCATCAGCATCCGTTGATCACTTGATTCAGCAACAACCCGCAGGAGCAAACACATGGCCATCCAGAACTCAAAGCCCGCAGTACCACGCCGCGCCCTCGTCGTCATCGACGTGCAAAAGGAATATTTCAGCGGCGGCGGCCTGCTTATCGAATACCCGCCGGTGGAAAAGACCTTGCCAAACATCGGCCGCGCCATGGATGCGGCGCGCGCCGCGGGCATTCCGGTCGTCGTGGTGCAACACAGCGAGTCGACCGCAGCGCCCGTGTTCGCCAAAGATTCACCCACATGGGAGCTGCACGAGACTGTGGCAAGCCGTCCGCGTGACCACTACATCGAGAAAGCCTGGCCCAGTGTCTACACCGGCACCGACTTCGCGGCCTGGCTGGAAGCGCACGGCATCGACACCCTGACGGTGGTCGGCTACATGACGCACAACTGCGACGCCTCCACGATTTTTGAGGCCACGCACCGCGGCCTGCATGTGGAGTTTTTGCAGGATGCCAGTGGCGCACTGCCGTATGCCAACGAGGCCGGCCGGGCCAKCGCCGAAGAAATCCACCGCGTGTTCAGCGTGGTGTTTCACTCGCGCTTTGCCGCCACAGGCTCCACCGACGCCTGGATCGCCGCTGTGCAGGCCGGCGGGCGGCTGGAGAAGAACAACGTCCTCGCGTCAAACCGCGCGGCCATTGCCGGCCGGTAACAGGCAACTTTGCGTCGGCCCTCAGAGGCCGTCAGTCGAGAGCGCATGGTTCACGCGCTGCGGCACGACCAGTTGCCCATACCCATCCGGCACAGCCTGGATGTGGATGATGGGCGCGCTGGACGTGACGCTGCCGAACAACATGGCAAAGGCGGCATCGGCCGCATCACGGCCGGTAGCGAACCGCACAAAGCCCATGGGAATGGCGGTGCCTGACGGATCGAACAGGTACCAGCGGTGACCCAGGTAGACCTCGACATAGGCATGGAAGTCGGTGGGGCCGAGCGCGGGGTCGGCGCCGTAGTCAATGCCGGTGGCAAAACGCGCCGGCAGGTTGAGAGCGCGGCACAGCGCGATCATCAAATGCGCGAAGTCGCGGCAAACCCCGACGCGCTCCACCACCGTGTCAATGGCGGAAGTGCTGCCGTGCGAGCTGTTGGACTCGAAACTCACGCGCTGCTGCACCCACTGGCAGATGGCCTCTGCCCGGCTGTAGCCTTGCTGCAAATGGCCAAACTCGTTGGAGGCCAGCTTCTGCAGCCGGTCGGACTGGCAGTAGCGGCTCGGGTAGATGTAGGGCAGCACGGCACCGGGAAGCTGGCAGACCGGCACCTCGCCCAGCTCACCGGGAGCCGCTGTGTAGTGGTAAATGTCTACGGTGGCTTCATAGCGCACGCTCAGTGGGCCGGGCTGGGCCTGCAGGCGCAGGTAGCGGTTGCGGCTCGCCGGGTCGGTGTCGATGGTGAAGGGCACCGGCTGGCTGACCTGCAGGTTTTCGGCCTGCACGATTTGCTGCTGCGTGTGCGCCGCGTGGACGTTGAAGATGAAGTCGCCGCCCGGAGGCGCGACGTCGTAGTTGAGTTCGACGGAAAACTGGAGCCTGACCATGGATTCTTTCCTTGCCGTTGCGCAAGGAGCAGGCCTGGAGCAAGCCTGCCGCCGCGCAAATCGTCAATCAATAAAGGGAGCCTCTCAGCGTGGCGCTCGCCGCAGGCGGGCACCTGCGCAAAAGCGCGCTGATCTGGTGTACCGGTCATTGTGGACCTCTTCGAGGCGGATACCGGCGATTTGCGGCGGTTTGCGGCTTTGGCGCCCGCCATGAATACGTGGTGTCCGGCTTGCGGGTGGCATGGGCGCCTACATGTCAGGGCTGCCGGCATGACCCAGCTCTTCATTTGCTATTAATTCAATAGCTGCTTGCGCCCGTCAGATATGGGCTGGAGGCAGATTTTTCTTGCAAATTCGGGTCAACGGCCTTCAGGTTCGTCATCCAGCAGCCGCACCTTCACGCTTTTGCCCTTGACCCGCCCGGTGGACAGCTTGTGCAGGGCTTCGGCGGCAATCGAGCGGTCCACCGCCACATAGGTGGAGAACTCATTCACGTTGATCTTGCCGACCTGCTCGCGCGTGAAGCCGGCCTCGCCGGTCAGCGCGCCCAGCACGTCGCCGGCGCGGATTTTTTCCTTGCGGCCCCCCACAATCTGCAGCGTCACCATGGGCGGTAGCAACGGTTCATTGCTGGCCGGCGTCAGCTCGGTCAGTTTGTGCCATTCGGATTCAGCCTTTTGCAGCACCTCGATTTTCCCGACATAACCCATCTCGTCCATGCTCGCCAGGCTGATGGCCCAGCCCTCTTCATCAGCGCGGCCAGTGCGGCCGATGCGGTGAATGTGCACTTCGGCGTCCGGCGTCACGYCGACGTTGATGACCATCACGAGCTGCGCAATGTCCAGGCCGCGGGCGGCCACATCGGTGGCCACCAGCACCGAGCAACTGCGGTTGGCAAATTGCACCAGCACCTGGTCGCGCTCGCGCTGCTCCAGTTCGCCGAACAGCGCCAGCGCGCTAAAACCCTGCTCTTTCAAATAGGCCACCAGTGCGCGGCACTGCGACTTGGTGTTGCAGAACGCCAGCGTGCTGGCCGGGCGGAAATGCCGCAGTACCTGCGCAACGGCGCCCAGGCGGGCTTCGTCATGGTCGCTGTCGGGCACCTGGTACCAGCGCTGCTGGATCTTGGTCTTCTCATGCTGGGCCTGGACGGTGATGGTTTGGGGCGTCTTCATGAACTGCTGGCTTAGTTTGGCAATGCCTTCAGGATAGGTTGCCGAGAACAGCAGGGTCTGCCGCTCTTTGGGGCACTGCTTGGCGACGGTGACGATGTCCTCGAAGAATCCCATGTCCAGCATGCGGTCGGCCTCATCGAGCACCAGGGTGTTCAGCGCTTCCAGGGTCAAATTGCCGCGCGCCAGATGGTCCATGATGCGGCCCGGCGTACCCACCACAATGTGCGCGCCGTTTTCCAGGCTGGCGGTCTGGTTGCGCAGCGGCACACCGCCACACAGCACCACCACCTTGGTGTTTTCCTCGGCCCGCGCCAGACGGCGGATCTCGGTCGCCACCTGGTCGGCCAGCTCACGCGTGGGGCAAAGCACCATGGCCTGCACCGCAAAGCGCCGCGCATTGAGGTTGGCCAGCAAGGGAATGGCAAAGGCGGCGGTCTTGCCGCTGCCGGTTTTGGCCTGGGCAATCAGGTCTTTGCCCAGCAGCGCCACCGGCAGGCTGGCGGCCTGGATGGGCGTCATGCTGAGGTAGCCGAGCTGCTGCAGGTTGGCCAAAACGGCCGCGTTTAGCGGCAAGCTGGCGAAGTCGGTGTTGCCGGCGGAAGAAGAGAAAGAAGGGGAAGGAGAGGAGCTCATCCCCCATTATCGGTGCCGGGCCTTCAGCGGCCTGAACCAGACTGCATTTGCAGCCCATGGTCACCCCCCCTCGCGAGTGCCAGGTCGCGCAACTGTGCGCTGCGCACTTCCGAAATGGAGGTCAGCCCGAGCAGGCCCAGATCACGCTGGACTTCGTCGGCCAGGATGCGGATTGCATGGCGCACACCCTCTTCGCCGGCGACGGCGGCCGCATAGTTGAACGGGCGGCCCACGAACACGAACCTGGCGCCGAGTGCGAGCGCCTTCAGGACGTCCGTCCCGCGCCGGATGCCGCTATCCATCATGACCGGGAAGTCGGCGCCAACCGCCCGGACGACCTCGGGCAGCACGCGCAGCGGCGAGACCGTGCCATCGAGCTGGCGGCCGCCGTGGTTCGACACGATCAGGCCGTCGGCGCCCATGTCCCGCACCTTGCGTGCGTCCTCGTGGTTCATGATGCCCTTGACCACCAGGGTGCGCTTCCATTTGCGGCGAATGAGGGCCAGGTGCTCCCAGTCCAGGTGGTCCTTGGCGCCGAAGTCACGAGCCACTTGCGACGAGAGGATCGGAGCGCCACGGGTCGCGTACGAGTTCTCGAAGTGCGGCATGCCGTGGATAACGAGCGTCCGCAGGAAGGTGCCGATCGTCCAGCGCGGGTGGGTGAGCCCCTCCCACGCCAGGCGAAAGCCCGGTCGCAGGGGCGTGGAAAAGCCTGCACGGATGTTGTTCTCGCGGTTGGCGAGCACGGCGGTGTCGACCGTCAGCACGAGCGTCTCGACGCCCGCACGGTCGACGCGGTCGATCAACGCCTCGATCTTGGCGGTCTCGCCCGGCAGGTAAGCCTGGAACCAGGTCTCCGGGGCGGCGGCCATCACCTCTTCCAGCGGGATGAGTGAGGAGCCGCTCATGATCATCGGCACGCCCTCGGCCGCCGCTGCGCGGGCCTGCACGAGGTCGCCGCGATACGCACTGAGCGCACTGATGCCCATAGGCGCGATACCGAACGGTGATGTGTAGCGCCTACCGAGAAGGTCGACCGCCTGGCTGCGGCCGGACACGTTGCGCAGTACTCGCGTGACGAAACCGAACTCCAGGAATGCCGCGCGGTTATCGTGCAGCGAGGCCGAGTCTTCCGCTCCGCCGGCGATGTATTCAAAGAGCGGGCGCGGCAGGTGGCGCCGGGCGCCTGTCTCGAAATCCCGCAACGACAGGAATTTCCGCAAGCCCGGCGGCGCGGCGGGACGTGCTCCCGGCGACAGGCGCGTCACCCTCGGCACGGCCCCGGAAG
>NZ_JBFUGX010000042.1:0-11716 GCF_056402675.1 Polaromonas sp. P3_C2
CGAATGGTTTGCCGAGGAAGCCAAGCGCGTCAACGGCGAGACCCTGCCCCAGTTCGACAACAACCGCCGCCTGATGGTCATCAAGCAGCCGATCGGCGTGTGCGCAGCCATCACGCCCTGGAACTTCCCGCTCGCCATGATCACCCGCAAAGTCGCCCCGGCTCTCGCCGCCGGCTGCCCCGTGGTCATCAAGCCGGCCGAGCTCACACCGCTGACGGCCCTGGCCGCCGCCGAACTGGCCATTCGCGCCGGCATCCCGGCCGGCGTGCTCAACGTGCTGACAGCCGACAGCGCCAATAGCATTGCCGTGGGCAAGGTGTTCTGCGCCAGCGACGTGGTGCGCCACATCAGCTTCACCGGCTCCACCGAAGTCGGCCGCATCCTGATGGCCCAGAGCGCGCCTTCAATCAAGAAGCTGGCACTGGAGCTGGGCGGCAATGCCCCCTTCATTGTGTTTGACGACGCCGACGTGGACTCGGCCGTGGAAGGCGCCATGGCCAGCAAATACCGAAACGCCGGCCAGACCTGCGTTTGCGCCAACCGCATTTATGTGCAGGACGGCGTGTACGACCAGTTTGTCGAAAAATTCGCCTCCAAGGTCAAGCAGCTGAAAGTCGGCAACGGCTTTGAGGACGGCGTGGTGCAAGGCCCGCTGATTGAGGACGCCGCTGTCGACAAGGTGCAGCGCCATGTGGATGACGCAATGGCCAAAGGCGGTAAGCTGCTCGCGGGCGGCCACAAGATCAAGGGCCAGTTTTTTGAGCCAACCGTGATCTCTGAAGCCACCGCCGACATGCTCTGCGCCCGCGAAGAAACCTTCGGCCCTTTCGCGCCGGTGTTCCGCTTCCAGAAAGAGCAGGAGGCGATTGATGCCGCCAACAACACCGAATTTGGCCTGGCCAGCTATTTTTACAGCCGCGACATCGGCCGCATTTACCGCGTGGCAGAGGCACTCGAATACGGCATGGTCGGCATCAATGCCGGCGTGATCGCGACCGAACACGTGCCCTTCGGCGGCGTGAAGCAGTCGGGCCTGGGTCGCGAGGGCTCCCGCCACGGCATGGAAGAGTACCTCGAGATGAAGTACCTGTGCCTCGGGGACATCCAGCGCTGAGCTGAACCGCCACACATCCGCAACCGCCCTTACCACTGAAGAATMCATGCGCCTGCTGCTTGTGGAAGACGAAGCCGAGATGGCCTCGTGGCTGGTGCGCGCATTCAAGCAAAGCGGCTTTGTGCCCGACCATGCGTCGGACGCCGGCACCGCCGAGTCGCTGTTGGCCGGCAATGACTACGACGCGATCGTGCTCGACCTGCGGCTGCCCGACAAACACGGGCTGAACCTGCTGGCCGACATTCGCAAGGCAGGCAACCGCACGCCCGTGCTGGTGCTGACCGCGCAGGGCTCGCTTCAAGACCGGGTCAAAGGCCTGAACGTCGGCGCTGACGACTTCCTGACCAAACCCTTTGCGATTGAAGAGCTCGAGGCCCGCATCGCCGCGCTGGTTCGGCGCAGCCGGGGACGCTCGCACGCGCCGCTGCAGTGCGGTTCGCTCTCATGCGCCCACGACAGCCGCGCCTTCACATTGGCCGGCACGCTGCTGCAGCTCACGCCGCGCGAAGGCGCCGCGTTGTCGGTGCTGCTGGCGCGCAGCGGCTCGCCGGTAGAAAAGTCGCAACTCTCGGCCAAGGTGTTTCCGGCCGACAGCAATGCAGGCCCTGACGCCATTGAGCTGGTGCTGCACCGGCTGCGCCGCAAGCTCGACGGCGGCGACGTGCGCATCGTCACCGTGCGCGGCCTGGGCTACATGCTGGAGGCCATCGCGCATGACATCGCGCATGAAGATACTGCGGGCTGACCCGGACCGCTTCGGCATACGCGCACGCCTGTTGACGCTGCTGCTCCCGGCCATCCTGGGCTTGCTGGCCCTGGACAGCTGGAACGACTACCGCGCACTACGCAGCCAGGTGCAGGACGCTTACGACCAGGCCATGCTCGAATCCGTCCATGTGCTGCGCGGCAGTCTGTCGGTGGGTCCGGACGGCTTGCTGCACCTGAACGCGCCATTGGCGGTACAGGCGGTGGTCGATGCCGCCGGCCCGCTGCAAAAGTACCTGCATATCGGATTGACGCCGCAAGGGGCGGGTTCTGCAAGTGAGGTGACCTTGCTAGGCGCAACCGACCTGCCTGCACCGCCGCAGCAGGCCCCCTCGCCCTCTTCCATCGCCTCCCCCGTGGTCTGGTACGACAGCGACTACCGGGACCATGCAGTGCGTGTGGTGGCGCTTCAAAGCAAAGTGCTTGACGAGCGTGGCCAGGCCTTTGACCTGCTGATCCAGGTGGCCGAAAGCACCGAACCACGCGACCGGGCGCAGGCGGCCACGCTGCGGCAGGAGTTGATACGCGACACCCGCATGGTGCTGGTGATGATCCTGCTGGTCTGGCTGGGTGTGACCTGGTCCCTGCGGCCGCTGGAGCGCCTGCGCAAAACCGTGTTGGAAAACAAAGGCCGCGACCTCAAGCCGCTGGACACCACCAACGTGCCGCATGAAGTGGCGCCGCTGGTCGACGCCGTCAACCAGCACCTGGCCAGCTACCGCGATTTGCTTGAGCAGCAATCGCAGTTCCTGGCCGACGCATCGCACCAGCTACGCACACCGCTGGCTATCATGCTCACGCAGGCCGGCGTCGCGCTGCGCGAAAAAGACCCTGAACTGCTTCACACGACCTTGCGCGCCATGGTCGTGCAGATCTCGCGCAGCCGGCGTCTGTGCGAGCAACTTCTGTCGCTGGCCCATGCGAGCGACGGTGCGCCATCCGAAGACGCGCCTGCCGTCGTGGACCTCAACAGCATCGCGCGGGACGTGGTGCTGCAGCACCTGGCGCTGGCCCATGAGAAAAACCAGGACCTGGGCCTGGACGCGGCTGAAGATGCACTGGTGCCCGACGCGCTGCACAAAAACCCTGCAGTCCCGGTACTGGCTCGCGGCGCCGAACTGCACGAGGCGCTGTCCAACCTGGTGCACAACGCCATTGTCTACACCCCGCCGGGTGGGCACATCACCGTGAAGGTGAGCGCCGGCGATGGCGCGGCGCTCGCCGAGGTGCGCGACGACGGCCC
The DNA here is from genome assembly GCF_056402675.1 of Polaromonas sp. P3_C2. Lineage (NCBI taxonomy): Bacteria > Pseudomonadati > Pseudomonadota > Betaproteobacteria > Burkholderiales > Comamonadaceae > Polaromonas > Polaromonas sp. P3_C2. Next base: position 3,123 of record NZ_JBFUGX010000042.1, read on the forward strand.
GGGCATAGCCAAAGCGCGGCACGCAGAAGTGTTTGAACGCTTTCATTCGGCCGGYCCGACGGAAAAAGGCGCGCGCGGCGCAGGGCTCGGTATGGCCATCGCACGCGCCTATGCCAGGCGCAACGGTGGCGACATCGAGCTGGCCGATGCTGGCTCCGGCTCAGGCTTGCGCGCCATCCTGCGGCTGCCGCTGGCGTCCGATCCCCAGGGTTGAACGCACACGGCTGAGCCGTAGCCGGCAGCGCCGCAGGCGCCACCGGCCCTGTTAGTGATAACACGTATTTTGAGTTCGGCTGCGTAAAACGAAAGCCGATTGGAAGCCTCGCTTCCTAACATCCGCTCCATCCCAAACGCCCCCAGTCGACTGCAACTTGTGCACCGGCCAAAGGCAGGGCCACCACCAAGGAGACACGGATGACTCACCCCCCGTTTGTGACAACGCCCGCAGCGGCGCAGCCATGGAGCAAACCCCTATGAACATGAAGAACCGAAACTTCGTGCGGGGCCTGTGCCTCATGGCGATCGCCCTGCTCTTTGGCGGGGTGTCGCTGAACTACTCAATAGGCGAATTAAGCCGGTCCGGACCCGGCATGTTCCCCCTGATCGTGAGCTCCCTGCTGTTTGTGATTGGCGTTCTCACGGTGGTGCGCTCGCACTTCTATGACCCTGTCCCCCTGGACTACGGCGTCAAAAATATCGCCCTCATTCTGCTGAGCCTCGTCGGGTTTGCAGTGATTTCCCACTACCTCAACATGATTCTGGCCATCATCTTTTTGGTGTTTTGTTCCACGCTTGCAGGTACGTCGTATTCCGTGGTGCGCAACATCAAGATCTCGGTGGGTCTGATCCTGGTTGCCTTTGCCTTCAAAAACTTTCTCGGCCTTAGCCTGCCTCTCTACTGATGGACATCCTGCATAACCTCTCGCTGGGTTTCGAGCATGCGCTGACCTGGCAAAACCTCCTTTATTGCGCTCTTGGCTGCACGGTGGGCACACTCATCGGGCTGCTGCCGGGACTGGGCCCTTTGTCGACCATCAGCCTGCTGCTGCCCCTGACTTATTCCATTCCCACCGGCGGAGCACTCATCATGCTGGCCGGCATTTATTACGGGGCCCAATATGGCGACAGCGTGAGCGCCATCACGATGAAGATCCCGCATGCCAGCAGCATCGTCGCCTGTATAGACGGCTACCAGATGACGCTCAAGGGGAAGACCGGCCTGGCCCTGTTCACCGCGGGCATTTCCAGCTTCATTGGCGGCACCGTGGCCATTGTGGTGCTTTCGACCCYGGCTCAACCACTGGGTGAAGTGGGCTTCCTGTTTGGGCCGGCTGACTACTGCGCTCTCATGCTGCTGGGGTTTTTCTGCGTGAGCTTTGTCAGCAGCGGCAGCCTGCTCAACGGCCTGGCCATGGCCATGGTCGGCGTCCTGCTCGGGATGGTGGGGACCGATGTGAACAGCGGCACTGCGCGCTACACCATGGACCTGCCGTTCCTGATGGACGGGATTGGCCTGATCAGCATCGCCCTGGGCTGCTTCGGTATTGCGGAGGTGGTGAAAAATCTCGACAACAAAAACGTCCTCACGCCGTTCAACGGCGAGATCAAGCTCATGCCGACCTGGCCCGAGTTCAAGCGCATCATCCCCAGCGCCCTGCGCGGCAGCATCATCGGCTCGATCCTGGGCATACTGCCCGGCGGCGGCCCCACGATTGCCCAGTTCGCCGCCTATGCCGCCGACAAGAAGTTCAGCAAGTACAAGCATGAGATCGGCACCGGCTGCATCGAAGGCGTGGCCGGGCAGGCCGCCGCCGACGAGGCCGCCGCACGCACCAGTTTTATCCCGCTGATGGCCATCGGCATTCCCGAAAATGCCGTCATGGCGCTGATGATGGCTGCTTTCGTCATCAAGGGGATCCAGCCCGGCCCCAACATGATCGCCAGCCACCCCGACTTGTTCTGGGGTCTGGTGGGCTATTTGTTTTTGCGCCTGGAGATGGAGGCCGCACCACTCCTTCTGGGTTTCATTCTGGGACCCATGCTGGAGGAAAATTTCCGCCGCGCCATGCTTCTCAGCCGGGGTAGTTTTAGCGTCTTCGTCAATCGACCCATCAGCGGAACCTTGCTGGCCATGATCGGAACTCTGGTCGTGTGGCAGGTCGTGGTGTTTGTCCGGAAGCTGATCAAGGCGCCCGACCATCACATCCACTCGGACGGCAATGCACCCGCCGTGCCGCTACCCGCAACCGGTGGTAAGTGAGGTCGACGTGAGGCAAAAGCAGTAGAGCCCGCCGGTTCTCCCCCGAYCCTGAAAGCCCCCAAGCCTCTCACGAGCCTGGGGGCTTGTTTCATACGGCCGTTGTGTTGAAATGAGCCCTCCCCCTCAGGAGACCTTTCACCATGAACCGCAGACTCTTCATCCAGGCCGGGGCCGTCGGCTCGCTGGCCCTTGCCGCTCCTTTTTTGATAGCTGCTCGCGCACAACCAGCGGGCGCCACGGGCACAAAACGTCAGGGAATCGTGATCCAGGTCAGCGACAACGACCCGGCCAAGTGGAACCTGGCGCTGAACAACGCCAAAAACCTGCAGGACGACGTGGGCGCCGCCAACGTCGACATTGAAATCGTCGCCTACGGGCCCGGCATCAGCATGCTCAAGCTCGAATCACCGACCGGCTCCCGTATCGCCGACGCCGCCAAAGCCGGCATCAAGGTCACCGCCTGCGAAAACACCATGCGCGGCCAGAAGTTGAGCAAGGACGACATGCTGGCCGGCATCAGCTATGTGCCCGCCGGCGTCACCGAGATCATGAAGAAGCAGCACGAAGGCTGGGCTTACCTGCGGCCTTGATCGACAGCTCAGGTTGGCTGGCTCCGCCCGGCGGCCGCTTCTATAATCGACAGAGTCGCGGGTGTAGTTCAATGGCAGAACGGCAGCTTCCCAAGCTTCATACGAGGGTTCGATTCCCTTCACCCGCTCCAGCTTCCGCACCAAATGGCTTGCCGCGCCTGGTCAGCTTACGCATTGCCACGCCGCTTCATCCATCTCATCAGGCTGCCGACCACGGGCAGCTTTTCATAGAGTTCTTCAGCCGCGTCCCAGTAGTCGCGGTGCAGCGTGATGCGGCCTTCGCCGTCCAGCACCAGGTGCGAGCCGCCCAGTATGCACTGCGCCCTTCCCCGCTGAAAACGTTTGAAGGCAAAGTGGAATTCCCAGGTCAGGAAGCATTGCGTGCCTTGCACGATGCGCCCGGTGATGACGAAGCGCGGGTTGTCCACGCTCGCATACATGTGACGAAAAATGCGCTGAATTTCGGCCAGGCCTTGCACGTCGTTGAACGGGTCCTTGAAGCGCACGTCGGGGGCGTAGATGGCGCCCAGCGTTTCCACGCCCGCGGGGGTGAGGGTCTGGAAGGTGTCTGCAATGCGGTCGACGGCGTAGTTGGCGAAGTTCATGGATTTCTAGGCCTGCCTGAGGCGGCGGGTCGCCGCGAAAAATAGGAAATAGGGCAAAAGCCGCAGGGCTTTCATCCAGAGGGTAAAGCGTTTGGGGAAGTGGATTTCAAATTCTCCGCGTGCCCAGCCCCGCAGTATTTCGCTCGCCRCCTGTTCTGGGCTGATCAAGGCGGGCATTTTGAACTGGTTCTGTTGCGTCAGCGGTGTGTTGACAAAGCCGGGGTTGATCAGCGAGACACCGACACCCTGGGCGTGCAGGTCCAGGTACAGGGTCTCGGCGAGGTTGATGAGCGCGGCCTTGGTGGGACCGTAGGCCAGGCTGTTGGGCAGGCCCCGGTAGCCGGCCACGCTGCCCATGAGGCTGATGTGGCCGCGCTGGCCGGTGCGCGTATCCGGCTGTCGCGCCAGCAGCTGCGGCACCACGGCGTCGAGCATGTAGAGCGCGCCCAGGTAATTGACTTCGTTGTGGCGCAGCAGGTCGGCCAGGTCCATGTGGGCGGCGTCCATGGCGTGGTAGTGGCCCGCGCAGTACACGACGCAGTCCAACGCATCCTGCGCGGCCAGAGTTGAGGCCGCGGCCTTCACTGCGCTCGCGTCGGTGACGTCCAGCGGCAGGGCCAGGGCGCCGGGGTGGGCGTCGGCGAAGGCGTTGAGCGCATCCGCGCCGCGGGCCGACACCACCACCTTCGCGCCCCGGGCGTGCAGCGCCGAAGCGGTGGCCCGTCCTATGCCGGTGGATGCGCCTACCAGCCAGACCGTGCGGCCGCGCCAGTCCGCGATGCGGGAGTTAAGTGCCATGGTGCTTACCGTTTGATGAAGGACAGCGTCACTTCGCCCAGGCCCACACCCCACTTGCGCATGGCGGCCTTGTTGAGCATGACTTTGTCGTTCATGAGGTACACCCAGTCGTCAAACTGCACCTCGATCACCCTGCCGTCCACCGGCAAGGCAAGGGTGTAAGCCCAGTTGAACGCATTGCCGCTTTGCCGGCCCTCGGCGGTGCCGACCACGTCGTCGGCCTGGCCGGTGTAGCGGCCGTCGGCGTGGCGCGTGAGGCGCCAGATACGCCGCTGGGTCGTGCCGTCGGAATAGCTGAAGGCTTCGTCGAGCACGCCGGCGTCGCCCTTCCAGGTGCAGGTCATCACCACACTAAAGCGCTTGACGACCTTGCCGGAGCGGTCGGTGAAGATGCCGTAGGCGTCGAGCGTGCCGTTGAAGTAGTCGCGCAGTTCCAGCACCGGGGTTTCCCTGGCGTAGTCCCGGACTTGCGGCGTGCTGCATGCGCCCAGCAAGGCGACGCACACGATGGCGGCGAGAAGGCGTGAGCGGTGGAAAAAAGTGCGTTGTGTCATGGGGTGTGCGGCTGGGCCGTGGTTGGGAGGATGAAAAAATGGAGCGCGCCGGCCGCCAGGGCTTTGAGCGCGCAGGGCAGGAGGCAGTAGGCGGCGGTGAGCAGGGCGGAAGCGTTGGCATCCCGCACGCCGGGCACATAGCCGAGCCAGCCCAGCAAAGGCAGGGCCAGGCCGGCGGCCAGCGCCAGGTTCAGCTTGGTGGCGAAGTTCCACCAGCCGAAGTAAGCCCCTTCGGCGCGGCCGCGGTCACCGGCCTTGGCGATGACGCCGGCCAGCAGCGCGCCGGGAAGGACCAGGTCACTGCCCAGGGCCGCGCCGGACAGGGAGCACACCAGCAGGAACCAGGGCGCATCGCCCGCGCCCAGCCGGCTCGCGCCCACAAAAACCGCGATGGACAGCAGCATGCCGAAACGCCAGCTGTGCGCCAGCCCCCAGCGCTTGACCCCGCGCAGCCACAGCGGCATGGACAGCGCGCCGCACACAAAGTACACAGCCAGCGCGGCGGACTGCATGGCCTCGCTGGCCAACAAACGGTCTTGCAGGAAAAACAGCACGAGCGTGGCAGGGATGGCGCTGGCGATGCCGTTAAGCAGGTAGACGCCCAGGAGGCGGAGAAAGTCGGGATTGCGCCACGGATGCCGGAGCGCGCCGGCGGTGCTGTCCGCGGCGCTTGCCGCTGCATGGCGGCGCTTGGGCCGGGGCGCCGCGCGCCAGGCCCACCAGCCGCCTGCCAGGCCGACGACCAGCAGGGCCAGCATGACGGGCACGCCCAGCAGCGCGGGCGTGACCGACGCGAGCAGCACGCCCACCAGGCCCAGCCCTTCGCGCCAGGCCACGACGCGGCTGCGATACAGCGCGTCGCCGCCCAGCATGGCGCCCCAGGACTGGTGCGCAATAGACAAAGCGCTGTAGGCCGCGTAGGTCACGACCAGCCAGAACCCCGCCCACCAGAGCAGTGTGGTGGGATCACTCACCAACGGCACAAACAAAAAAGAAAATCCCACGGCGAGAACGGCTCCCGCCAATGCGCCCATCACCAGCACGGCGCGAAGCGATACGACATAGAGTCGATCGCACAAGCGGCCCAACAACGGATCGATGACCGCATCGAGCAGGCGCGCGCCCAGGAGCACGGCGCCCAACGCCGCGAGCGAAACACCCCAATGGCGCGTGTACAGATTGGGCATCAAGACATAAAGCGGCAGGGCGCAAAACGCCAGGGGCAACCCCAGCAGGCCGTAGCGCGCCCCGCCGCTCAGACCCAGAACCCGGGGCTCCGCTTCGATGCGCGCGGCCATGGAGGGATTCATGGTGCGGCACCCACCGGGGCCGGGGATTTCTCCTGCGCCAGCAGCGCGCGGCGCATTTGCGGCTCGGAGGTTTGCGGTGACAGCCAGATGCCGAAGAAGAGTTTGGCAAACAGCGGGTCGCGCACTTCACCGAGCAGGCGGCCGTTGCTCCAGAATACCGCGCCCGTGGCGGGCTGGTGCACCCCGGTGATGCGATCGCCGGCGCCGACATCGGGGAACAGCGCACGCATCTGGTTTTCCCAGGCGGTTTCCTGCGCCGGGGTGATGGCCGCCTGGCGGCGCATCTCCGCAATGGATCGCCGGGCAATGTCGGCCCCTTTGAAGTCACGCAGGTAAGCCAGCTCCAGCGCAAACGGGCTTTTTTCATAGGCTGGCCCGTCGAATCCTGGTGCGACCCAGAGGGTCGCCCGGTAAACTTCAAGGCCCCAGAATTTCAAACCAGCCTGACCCGACAGGCTGGCCGCAGGCAAGGCGGAGCGTAGCTCTTGCGGCAGGGGCAGAGCCTGAACTTGCAAGCAAGACAAGCACCCAATGACCGCCAATATCGCGCAAGCAGATGCGTTTTTCATATCGAAAGCGCTTCAGGTTTGCGCAGGGTGTACTGCATCAGGTTGATATCACCCGTGTCAAAGGCAGCCTCACAGTAGCCCAGGTAAAACTCCCATATGCGCATAAACCGTTCGTCAAAGCCGAGCGCCGCCACCTCGGCCTTGCGGGCGATGAAGGCGTTGCGCCAGCGGCGCAGCGTCTCGGCGTAGTCCGCGCCGAAGGCGAATTCGTCCACCACCTCCAGCCCCACCGCCTGGGCCTGGCGGCGGAATTCCCGCGGGCACGGCAGGCAGCCGCCGGGAAAGATGTACTGYTGGATGAAGTCGGTCGACCCGACATAGCGGTCGAACAGTGCGTCGTTGATGACGATGCTTTGCACGCAGGCGCGCCCGCCGGGTTTGAGCAGGCGGCTCACGGCGGCAAAGTACGTGGGCCAATAGGCCTGGCCCACGGCCTCCACCATCTCGATGGAGCAGATCGCATCAAACGGCGCATCCGGGATGTCGCGGTAATCCTGCAGGCGCAGGTCGGCGCGCCCGCCCGGGCCAGTGCTCACGCCGAGGCGCTGCATGCGCGCCTCGGCATAGGCCAGCTGCTCGGTGCTCAGCGTCACGCCCACCACGGCCGCGCCGCGTTCGACGGCGGCCTGCTCGGCAAGTGCGCCCCAGCCGCAGCCGATTTCCAACACGCGATCGCCAGGCTTCACGCCGGCCATGTCCAGCGCGCGGCGCACCTTGGCGTTCTGCGCCTCGGGCAAGGAGCGCGACAGGTCGCCGTCGAACCAGGCGCCGGAGTAGTTCATTGTCTCGTCCAGCCACAGGCGGTAAAACGCGTTGCCCAGATCATAGTGGGCGTGGATGTTCTTGCGGCTGTTGGCGCGGCTGTTGTGGTGCAGCAGGTGCTTGACGCGGTACAGCAGCCGCCCGAGCCATGTGCCGAAGATCATCGCTTCGACCTCCCGGCGGTTGGCGGAGAACAGCTTGAGCAGCTGGGTCAGGTCGGGCGTGCTCCAGTCCCCGGCGATGTAGCTCTCGGCAAAGCCGATGTCGCCGGACTTGAGCGCGGCACCGAACACCTTCCAGTTGTGCAGCGTGATGCTGGCGCTGGGGTGTCCGGGCATATGCATGTCATGCTGCTGCGGGTGCTCGCCAAAGCGGCGCTGCGAGCCGTCGGGCAGGTGCAGGGTCAGCGCGCCGTGGCGCAGGTTTTGCAGCAGGCGCAGCGCGCTTCGGGCGGCGGCCGGCGCATCATTTGGAAACGCAAGACCTTGGACGGTGCGGGTAACGGCGTTCATGTCGGACTCCTGGAATGGGGCTTATGCATTGCGCGTGCGCCTCTAGCGCGAGACAAAGCTTTGCGGCGGCTCGGGTTTGCGAAAGAAAGGCACTTTTTTCAGCCACAGGCGCAGCGCCTGGACGTGGATGTGCAGCACCACGCCCAGCGTCATCGCGGGATAGCGCCACAGGGCGCCGCGCAGGACGGCGGGCGTGATGGGTTGCAGCCTGCCGCTCACGCTGGTCTGCAACACGGCGGCGCCAGCGACGATGTCGTCGTAAAAATCCACACGGGCCACCGTACGCGCCTGTTCGCCTTGTTCGCTGCGCATAAAGCGAAAGCGGTAGTGACCCTGCACCGGGTTGAAAGGGGAGACGTGAAACACCTTGTCCGCGCGCTGCTCCACGCCATAGCGCGGGGCATCCAGCACATAACAGTGCCGCTCGCCGAAGGTGTTGTTGACTTCCACCACGATGGCGCGCAGGCAGCCCTCCTGGTCGCTTGCCGCGCGGTGGCAATACCAGAAGCTCACCGGCTTGAAGGTGTAGCCCAGCACGCGCGGATAGGTGTGCAGCCAGGCCTCGCCGGTCGCGTCGTGAATGCCTTCGCGCTGCAGCACTTCGTCCAGCCAGGCGATGGCACCGCCCTGCTCC
>NZ_JBFUGX010000043.1:0-11699 GCF_056402675.1 Polaromonas sp. P3_C2
ATCACACGCAGCCCATAGGTGGCGGCATAAGGCTCAGCCACCTCGCGCGGCACCACGCTGATGGCCAGGTTGGCGCGCACCACGCGCAAGGCGGCCTCGAAGTTGGACACGATGACGCGGTGGACAACGACCTTGCCCTTGAGCGCTGCAGCCCGCAAGAGCAGCACCTGCACAGCACTGTGCGCGGGAAGGCTGACATGCTCGAAATCCAGCGTCTGCTCAAAGTGCAGGGTTTTCTCGCCTGCCAGCGGGTGCGACGGGTGGGTCACGATGGCCAGGTGGTCGGTGCGGTAGCTGCGCGACTGCAGGCCGCTCAGGTCGGCAGCGTCCCAGCAAATGCCGACCGAGGCCACACCCTCCTTGATGCCGCGAATCACATCGGGGCTGACGCGCTCTTCCATGTCGACCTGGATGTCATGGTGCGCCGGCTCCTGCAAAAAAGCCGCCACGTCGTCGGCCAGCGACTCGGCCATGACAGAAGCCGTGGCCAGGATGCGCACCTGGCCGCGCACGCCCTGGGCATAGGCGGCCATGTCGCGTTCAATGCGCTCGGCGCTGGCCAGCATGGTGCGCGCGTGCTCCAGCAGGCTTTCGCCAGCAGGTGTGGGCTCCACACCGCGGCGGCGCCGCACCAGCAGCGGCGTGCCGACGGTGTCTTCGAGCTGGGCCAGCCGCTTGCTGATGGCCGAGCCGACGATGTTGGCCTGCTCGGCCGCGCGGGCAATGCTGCGCGCATCACACACTGCCGCGAACAGCCGCAGCGTGGTCATGTCGAGGTCTCTCATGGGCGGCTCCTGGGTACACGTACAACTCGCCTGGAAAAGCGGCGCAGATTTGATATTCCCAATCGGAACGTCAGTGCTTCCAAAATTGACCAATCAAACCCTTTGGGAAATTCTAAACTGCAGCTGCGCCCCGAAAATGAACAGACGACAACGGAGACAACAGTGAACCTGCCTTCAAGGCCTGCCCTCCCCCGGCAGGCAACGATCCGTGAAGTCGGCCTGCGTGACGGCCTGCAAAGCATTGCCGCCGTGATGCCGACCGCGCACAAGCTGGAGTGGATCCAGTCGGCCTACGACGCCGGCCAGCGCGAAATCGAGGTTGGCTCTTTTGTGCCGGCGCGCCTGCTGCCGCAGCTGGCCGACACCGCCGGGCTGGTGGCCTTTGCCAAAACACTGCCCGGCCTGGTCACATCGGTGCTGGTGCCCAACCTCAAGGGCGCCGAACGCGCCATCGAAACCGGCGCCGACCTGATGCTGCTGCCGATTTCGGCCAGCCACGCCCACAGCCTGGCCAACCTGCGCAAGACGCCCGATGAGGTGGTCGAGGAAATCGCCCGCATCCGCGAACTGCGTGATGCGTCGGGCTCGCCCATCGTGATCGAAGTCGGCATGAGCACGGCCTTTGGCTGCACGCTGCAGGGCCGGGTCGAGCCGTCCGAGGTGCTGCGGCTGCTGCGCGCCGTGCTGGACGCCGGTGCCGACCGCGTGGGCCTGGCGGACACCGTAGGCTATGCCGACCCGGAAATGGTGCGGCTGTTGTTTGAGCAGGCTTTTGAGGTGGCCGGTGAGCGGCTTGACTGCGGCCACTTTCATGACACCCGCGGACTCGGCATGGCCAATGTGTATGCCGCGCTGCAAACCGGCGTGACGCGCTTTGACGCCTGCCTGGCCGGCATAGGCGGCTGCCCGCATGCGCCCGGCGCCAGCGGCAACGTGGCCACCGAAGACCTGGCCTATATGCTGGCCAGCATGGGCATTGAAACCGGCATTGACTTTGACAAGCTGATGGCGCTGCGCACCCGGGTGGCGGGCTGGCTGGAAGGCGAAACCCTGCACGGCGCGCTGTGGCGTGCGGGCCTGCCCAAAACCATGCGCCTATCTGCTGCCTCCGCTGCCGCTGCGGCCTGAACTATTTTTCTTCCGGAACACTGCATGCAACCCATCCCCGAATCCACCACCCCACAGCCGCTGGCCGGCTTGCGCGTGGTGGAGTTCACCCACATGGTCATGGGCCCCACCTGCGGCATGGTGCTGGCCGACATGGGCGCCGAAGTCATCAAGGTCGAGCCCATCGACGGCGACCGGACCCGCCGCCTGCTGGGCGCCGGCTCGGGCTTCTTTCCGCTCTTTAACCGCAACAAGAAAAGCATCGGCATTGACCTGCACGACCCGGTGGGCGCCGAAGTGGCGCGCAAGCTCTGCGCCAGCGCCGACGTGGTGGCCGAAAACTTCAAGCCCGGCACCATGGCCAAGTACGGCCTGGACTACACCGCGCTCAGCGCCGTCAACCCGCGCATCATTTACATCAGCCACAAGGGCTTTTTGCCCGGCCCCTATGACCACCGCACCGCACTCGATGAAGTGGTACAGATGATGGGCGGCCTGGCCTACATGACGGGCCGGCCCGGTGACCCGCTGCGCGCCGGCACCAGCGTCAACGACATCATGGGCGGGCTCTTCGGCGCCATCGGTGCGCTGGGCGCGCTGATCCAGCGCGGCATTAGCGGCAAGGGCATGGAAGTGCAGTCGGCGCTGTATGAAAACAATGTCTTCCTGATGGGCCAGCACATGCTGCAGTACGCCATGACGGGCAAACACCCGGCCCCCATGCCCGCGCGCGACAACCCCTGGGCCGTGTACGACGTGTTCACGGTACGGGACGGTGAACAAATCTTCCTGGCGGCCGTGAGCGACGCGCAGTGGCAAACCTTTTGCACCGTGCTGGGGTTTCCCGACCTCAAGGCCGACCCCTCGCTGGCCACCAACAACCAGCGCGTGGCGGTGCGCCCCGCCCTGCTCAAGGACCTTGCGGCGCGGCTGGCCCCGCGCAGCGCCGGCGAGCTTTCAGCCATGATGGAAAAAGCCGGCCTGCCGTTTGCCCCTATCCGCAGGCCCGAAGACCTGTTCGACGACGAGCACCTGCTGGCCACCGGCGGCCTGGCCGACGTGCGCCTGCCCGATGGCCCCAAGGCCGGCCAGATGGTAAAAACCACGCTGTTCCCCATCACCATGCAGGGGGAGCGCCTGGGGGTTCGCCTGCACCCGCCCACGCTGGGTGAGCACACCCGCGAGCTGTTGGCARGCCTGGGCTACAGCGCAGGTGAAATGGATGACCTGCACCGGCAAGCGGCAGTCAGTTGAGGCAGTGAGTTGAACCTGCCGGCCGATTTGCGCGACTCACGACAACGAAGGAGACAAAATGACCCCCAAGATGAAGATGATCCGCAGTACCGATACCTCAGCCTTGAGCAACAAACCCGCAACCCGGCGCCAGGCTCTCCGGGGGCTGGGCACCCTTTTTGCCGGCGGCGCCTTTCTGGCATCGCCACGCAGATTGCTGGCCCAGACCACCGACAAGGTGGTGCGCTTCATCCTGCCGGTGGGCGCCGGCTCGGGCGTGGACACCATCGTGCGAACGGCCAGTGTTGCGCTGGGCAAGGCGCTGGGCAACCCGGTGGTGATTGAAAACCAGCCCGGCGCAGGCGGCATTGTCGGCACGTCCGCGCTTGTGAAGGCTGCCCCCGACGGCATGACGCTGAGCGTGGTGTCCAACAACCACGTGATCTACCCCAGCGTGTACAAGTCGCTGCCGTTCGACCCGGTGGCGGACATCACGCCCATCACCGTCATTGGCACCACGCCGATGGTGCTGGTGGTGAACCCCGCCAAACTGCCAGCCATCAATGTGAAAGAACTGGTCGCCCTGCTCAAGGCTAAACCCGATGCCTACAACTATGCGTCGTCGGGCAACGGCACCATCCTGCACCTGGCCGCGCAGATGTTTCTGGACGAAGCACAGGTCAAGGCCAAACACATTCCCTACAAGGGCGTAGGCCCCATGGTTGCCGACATGATCGGCGGGCAGGTGGACATGGGCGTGCTGGCGCTCCCTGCCGTGCAGGCGCACCTGAAGAGCGGCGCCTTGCGCGCCATCGGTGTGGGCGGCAGCGCCCGTTCACCCGCGGCGCCCGACATTCCGACCATTGCGGAACAAGGCCTGCCCAACTACAACATGGAAGGCTGGTTCGCGGTGATAGGCCCCGCGAAGCTGCCGGCGGCCGACGTCAAACGCATCCACGACGCGGTGGTTGCCGCCTATGCCACGCCCGAAGTGAAGGAAGCCATGCTCAAGCAGGGCAACACCATCAACCCCGGCAGCCCGGAAGCCGCCGCGCAGTACTTTCGCAGTGAACTGGTGAAGTACGCGCAGCTGGTGAAAAAGGCGGGCGTCGAACTGCAGTAAGGCACACACACAGGCGGCCGCCCTGCTGTTCATCACAACGGGACGGCCCTGAATTTGCTATGGTTTTAATAGCTGCTTGCGCCCGTCAATAAAGCGCCAGGCAGCAATTTTGCAATCAACCCGCCCTGGCATGCCTACAGCTTGGCGATGGACACTTCGGTCGACTTGACCAGTGCCACCACCTCACTGCCGACGGCCAGCTCGAGCTGGTCGACCGACCGCGTGGTGATGACGGAGGTGACGATGCCCCAGGGCGTTTCGACGTCGAGTTCAGACACCACGTCACCGCGGATGATTTCTTTCACGCGGCCGCGGAACTGGTTGCGGACGTTGATGGCTTGGATGGACATAAAGGTTCTCCTGGAACTTGGGTAAAAACGTTGAACTGAAAATCGATGAATTCAGTGGCCTGAATTCAGCACCGGCGGGCGGCTCAGCTCAGACGCTACATCGCACCCGCGAAAAATGCACAGGCTCAAAGCCCGTGGTGGCCGGCATCCGGAAGCTTTCCGCCAACAGCGTCAGCACCGCATCGTCCAGACGCACGGTGATCTCGGGCCCCACTTCATAGCGCTTGTCGGCCGACTTCGGCACCTGCGAATCGGTGGCATATACGCCCGGCAGGATGTGGCGGGCCGCCAGCGCCTGCAGCACCGGGCGCAGGGCGTAGTCCATCGCCAGCATGTGGTGGGGGCTACCGCCGGTGGCCAGTGGCAGCACGGTTTTTTCCTTCAGCGCCGTTTGCGGCAGCAAGTCAAGCAGCACCTTGAGCAGGCCGCTGTAAGCCGCCTTGTAGACCGGCGTGGCCACCACGATCGCACGCGCGCGGGCAATCTGGTCAATCGCCTTGACGATGGCCGGATGGCCCCACTCAGCCAGCAGCAAGGCCTGGGCCGGCAGCTCGCGGATGTTCAACCGGTCGACCACCACGCCGCCCCGCAGGGCCAGCCTGTCGCTGACGGAGTCAAGCAGCGCCGCCGAGCGGGACTGTTCGGAAGGACTGCCGGCAATCAGCAATACGGATTGTTGCGAGGACATTATTTGTGGAGCTCTCTGAGTTGCATTGATTACCAAGCGGCGTGTGCCAGCTCTCCCATTCCAGTGCCGGCGCGGAACCGGCTCAGCCGGGCCGCAGCGGGCGCCCCCTTGGGGGGAGGCGGCCAGAGGCCGCTTCGGGGGGGCCTATTTCCTGGTATAGATCTGGTCGAACGAGCCGCCGTCGGCGAAATGCTCTTTATCAGCCTTGGCCCAGCCGCCGAAGGCCTGGTCGATGGTGAACAGGTTCAGCTTGGGAAACTGCTTGGCGTACTTGGCAATGGCTCTTTGCGAAACGGCCGGGCGGTAGAAGTTCTTGCCGGCAATGTCCTGGCCTTCTTCAGAGTAGAGGTACTTCAGGTATTCCTCGGCCACAGCACGGGTGCCCTTCTTGTCGACGTTCTTGTCGACCACGGCAACGGCGGGCTCGGCCAGGATGCTCAGGGAAGGCGCGACCACGTCAAACTTGGCGCCGAATTCTTTTTCGAGCAAATACGCTTCGTTTTCCCAGGCGATCAGCACGTCGCCCTGGGCACGCTGGGCGAAGGTGATGGTGGAGCCGCGGGCGCCGGTGTCCAGCACCGAAACGTTGCCATAGAGCTTGGCGACAAACTCCTTGGCCTTGGCGTCGCTGCCGTATTTGCGCTTGGCGAATTCCCAGGCGGCCAGGTAGTTCCAGCGGGCGCCGCCCGAGGTTTTAGGGTTGGGCGTGATCACGTTGATGCCGGGCTTGATCAGGTCATCCCAGTCCTTGATGCCTTTGGGATTGCCCTGGCGCACGGCCAGCACGATGGTGGAGGTGTAGGGCGACGAGTTGTGCGGCAGCTTCTTTTGCCAGTCGGCCGACAACCAGCCGCCGTTTTTGACCAACGCGTCGGTGTCGCCGGCCAGGGCCAGCGTGGCCACGTCGGCGTCCAGGCCGTCAATGATGGAGCGGGCCTGCTTGCCGGAGCCGCCGTGCGACTGCTTGATCGTCACATCCTGGCCGGTCTTGGCTTTCCAGTATTTGCTGAAGGCCGCGTTGTATTCGACATAAAGCTCACGGGTTGGGTCATACGAGACGTTGAGCAGCGTGACGGGCGCTTGCTGGGCCTGGGCGGTCAGCAGTGACCCTGCCAGCGTCAAACCCAAACCGGCCGCCACGGCAGTGCGGGCGGAAACATTGATAAAGTTGCGGCGTGAAGTCATGGTTGCTCTCTTTTCCAAAAAATTGCGTGTAAATGCGAACAAAATGGATTCTGGAAGCAGACCTTAGAAACTGGAACGAATAAAAAATCAGTTCTTTATTCCACAAACATCCTTAGACATCTCAGCTACAACTTAGCCCTACGAAAGAACTACCCCATGGCACGCCTCGTCAAATGCATCAAACTCGGCAAAGAAGCCGAAGGCCTGGACTTCCCGCCCTACCCCGGCCCGCTAGGAAAGCGCCTTTGGGAAGAAGTCAGCAAGGAAGCCTGGGCGGAGTGGATGAAGCAGCAAACCATGCTGGTCAATGAAAACCGCCTGAACCTGGCCGACGCCCGCGCCCGCCAGTACCTGGCACGGCAGATGGAAAAACATTTCTTCGGCGACGGCGCCGACGCAGTGCAAGGCTACGTCCCACCCACGACACCCACGCCCTGACCTGACCGCATGCCCGAGCGCATTGAGTGGCTGGACGACGGCACCGCCGGCGGCAGCCCCTACAGCCCGCGCTTTGGCGACCGCTACCGTAGCGAGCTGGGCGGGCTGGATCAGGCTAAAGAAGTCTTCCTCAAGGGCTGCGGCCTGCCTGGGGCCTGGGCCGGTCAGCCGCAATGGACTGTTCTTGAAACCGGCTTCGGCCTGGGCCTGAATTTCCTGGTGACCTGGGCCGCCTGGAAGGCCGACCCGAAGCGCCCTGGCCTGCTGCATTTCGTCTCGACTGAAGCCTTTCCGGCGAGCGCCGAAGATGTGCTGCGCAGCGCCAGGACCCATCCTGAATTGYTGCCTTTCGCCGAACAGTTGCAGCGCCAGCTATGGGGGCTGCTGCCGGGCTTTCACCGGCTGGTGTTTGAAGGCGGCCAGGTCTTGCTGACGCTGTGCATCGGCGACGCCAAGGCCATGCTGCGCGAGCAGTCGTTTGAGGCAGATTCGGTCTACCTGGACGGCTTCAGCCCGCAGCGCAACCCGGACATCTGGGACGTGCACACCTTCAAGGCGGTAGCCCGCTGCTGCCGGCGCGGCACGCGTATAGCCACCTGGACAATTGCGCGCAGCGTGCGCGACGCCTTGGCGCAATGCGGATTTGTGGTGAACAAGGTACCGGGCATTCCGCCCAAGCGCGACAACCTGCAGGGTGAGTTCAACCCGGCGTGGGAGCCGAAAAAAACACATCCCTCGCCCACACGCCGGCCACCTGCCCGCTGCGTGGTGATTGGCTCTGGCCTGGCCGGCGCGGCCGTGGCGGCCAGCCTGGCGCGCCGCGGCTGGCAGGTCGTGGTGCTGGATGCTGCCGAAGAGCCCGCCACCGGGGCGTCCGGCCTGCCCGCCGGCTTGCTGGCGCCGCATGTCTCGCCCGACGACAACCCGCTCTCGCGCCTGTCGCGCCATGGCATTCGTGCCACGCTACAGCAAGCTGAGGCCTTGCTGCAGGCCGGTGACTGGGGCCGCACCGGCGTGCTGGAGCACGCGGTGGAGCACCCGCGCAAACGGCCCGAGGCGTGGCAAACAGACTGGGTCGACGCCGCTAGCGACTGGACAGGGCCAGCCGACGCCGACAAGCTCRGGCAATGCGGCCTGCCGCCGGATACGCCCGCGCTGTGGCATGCGCGGGCCGGCTGGATCCGGCCGGCCGCCCTGGTCGACGCCTGGCTGGCGGGGCCGGGTGTGCAATCGCACGGCCGATCAATAGTGAACCGCCTGAACCAGGCCTCGGGCCAATGGCAGGTTCTGGATGCGCAGGGCCGGGAGTTGGCTCGCGCCGAACTCGTGGTGCTAGCTGCCGGTTATGCCAGCCTGGAACTGGCAGCCGGCGCCGGTACGGACAAGGCTGGCGAACTGGCATTGCAGGCCATCCGGGGCCAGGTGAGCTGGGGCCTGCACGAGCCCGGCGCGGTCGGCGCACTGCCGCCCTTTCCCGTGAACGGCCATGGCAGCCTGGTGCCCGCGGTGCCCCTGCCCAGCAAGGCCGGCGGCGTGGCCTGGGTCATGGGCTCCAGCTTTGAACGCGACAACACCCAGGCCGAAACACGGCCCGAGGACGACCAGCACAATCTCAGCCGGCTGCAAACCCTGCTGCCGCAAACCGCCCGTGCACTGGCCGCACAGTTTGAGCCAGGGAAGGTTCAGTCCTGGGCGGGTGTGCGCTGCGCTACACCCACCCGTTTACCCGCTTTGGGTCCGCTGGAAGAAAGCCCGGGCCTGTGGGTGTGCAGCGGCATGGGGTCGCGCGGGCTGACGTTTGCCGCGCTTTGCGGGGAATTGCTGGCGGCGAAGCTGCACGCCGAACCTTTGCCGATTGAACAGCGGCTGGCGGAGGCGCTGGTGCCGCAGCATGCGGCGCCCGCACCGATCGTCAACACCTGAGATTCTTAAGCAAAACAGGGCTGAAACCAAGGGGAACGGGCGCAAGCAGCTATCAAATAGATAGCATTCAAGGCGTAGTGAGCGCCTTCACTCCACGCTGCGCAGCAGGCGTTTGAGCTTTCCGGGGTGCAGCGGTTTGCGCAGGCTGCCGCGCGCGCCGCCGAACCATCCGCGCACGGTGTCCAGCGGGGAGAGACGGTTGCCGGTCAGGATCAGGTAGGCGATGGCAGGGCGCGATGCCTCCACTCGCTTGACCATTTCCCAGGACTCAATGTCGGGGAGCYCCATGTCGAGAATCACCAGCTTGTAAAGATGCGTGTCAATCAGCTTGAGCGCTTCGGTGCCGGTGGTCGCCTCGTCTATCTTCACGAAACCGGCCATGGCCAGCCTGGCACGCAGGTAAAGACGCGCGTCGCGGTCAGCATCCACCACCAACACCTGAGGGCGCTCCGGCAGGGGCTCCGGGGCTTCCAGCGGCGCCGGCGCGGTAGGCGCCTGCGAATCAAAGTCGAGATCGAGGTCCAGCAGCGCAGTGGATTCGGACAGCAGGTCGAGATCCAGGCCCTTCTCACCATGTGCTTTGCCCGGCTGCAGGGCCTGCGCGGCCTGCCGCCGTTCAGCGGCCAGCAATTCGTCCATACCGTCAATCACGGCGGTCCACTGCAGCGGGCGCGGGATCACCAGACGCGCCCTGGCCGGCGGGTTGTCGCCGATCCAGATCAGGGTGAAGTCGTCATTCGCGGGGTTGGCCAGCTCCAGCGCAGCTTCCCAGCTGTCGCCGTCAATCAACGCCATCAAGGCCTCTTCGGGCGCGTCGGGCGTCCAGGGGGTGTAGGCGATGGATCGTGTTTCGGAAATGCGAAACACTGCGTTCAGGGCATGACGCTCAACGTCATCAAACCCGAACACTTTTACAAAAACCCGCTTGACAGCCTCACCACCCGTATTCGTCATTGCGCCCGATTATGGGGGGATCACCGGGGAGGCTTCAAGGAATTCAGCGCCTGCGTTGTCAAAACGTCACTTCATGGCCGCGGCAGGCCGGCGGGCCTTGACATACGCATCGCTTGGCAAATAGGCCTTGCCGTCGGCATAGCGCCATTGCACCATGGTGCCCTTGTGGCCGCGCAGATCCAGCCTGCCCACGTAGGCGCCCATGGTGGACTGGTGGTCAATGGCGCGGAATTCGGCGGGGCCGAAAGGCGTGGAAAACTTCAGTCCGCGCAGCGCCACCACCAGCTTTTCGTTGTCGGTGGAATTGGCCCTGCGGATGGCGGCAAAAATCGCCTGCATGGTGGCGTAGCCCACCGCCGAGCCGACTTTGGGGTATTCGTTGAAGCGGCGATAGTAGTTGGCCGCGAAGCTGGCGTGTTCCCGGGAGTCGATCTGGTCCCAGGGGTAGCCGGTGACGATCCAGCCTTTCGGCGTGTCGTCTTTCAGCGTCTCCAGGTACTCGGGCTCCCCCGAAAGCATGGACACCACTGGTATGCGGGGAAAAATGCCGCGCTGGTTGCCCTCACGGACCAGCCGGGTCAGGTCGGCCCCGAAAGTCGCGTTGAAAATCGCCTCAGGTTTTGCCTGCATGGCCGTCTGCAGCGTCGGGCCGGCTTCTATCTTGCCCAGCGCCGGCCACTGGTAACTCACAAACTCGACGTCCGGTCGCCTGGCTTTCAGCAGCTCCTTGAACACAGTGACCGCGCTCTGGCCGTATTCGTAATTGGGGGCAATCGTGGCCCAGCGTTTGGCCGGCAACCTGGATGCCTCTTCGACCAGCATGGCTGCCTGCATATAAGTACTGGGCCGCAGGCGGAAGGTGTAGCGGTTGCCCTGTTCCCAGACGATGGCGTCGGCCAGCGACTCGCTGGCGATAAACACCCGTCGGCTCGCCTGGGCATGGCCGGCCAGCGCCAGCCCGACGCTGGAGTAAAACCCGCCCGCCAGCACATCCACCCTTTCTTTTGAGGTCAGCTCGACGGCCTGTCGCAGGGCTTCCTCGGGTTTGCCGGCGTCATCGCGCGAGATGACTTCGATCTTGCGGCCCAGCAGGCCGCCGGCCACATTGATTTCCTCGACCGCAAGCTGCCAGCCTTGCCGGTAAGGCTGGGCGAACTGGGGAATGGCGGAGTAGCTGTTGATTTCGCCGATCTTGATGGGAGGTTTCGGGCTGCCCTGGGCGAGCGTCACCGCCGTGGCGCAGGCCAGAAACAAACCACCCATCAGGACGGACTTCATCAATTTCACGGGTTTTCTCCAAAAATGGGCAATTCGGTTAATTTGGCAAGCCCAAAACAGGGCGGCTCATCCGAAAGAGCAGGGACTGTACCAGCGCTTTGTGACGGGTCGGTTGGTGAATGGTCAGCCTCAACGCAAGCCTTATGCCGCTGGCACGAAAAAACCGCCCGAAACCCGCATATTTATTGGCGAATAAGCTTATCTGCATAACGGCAGAACAAATGTGTAGTTTGTTTTTATAAGTCGGGCACTTACATTTTCCCGCTATGCATGAATTTGCCTTTGTATTTGCTGGTTTTGCCGTCGGCCTGGTTGTGGGTTTGACAGGGGTGGGCGGCGGCTCGCTGATGACGCCGCTGCTGATCTTCTTTTTCGGCATCAAACCGCACCTTGCCATCGGCACCGACCTGCTGTTTGCGGCCTTTACCAAGATGGGCGGGACCGTCAGCCTGGCCCGCGCCCGGGTGGTGGACTGGAAAATCGTCGGGCAAACAGCAGCCGGCAGCATTCCGGCGGCCCTGGCCACCCTTTATATGTTGCAGCGCATGGGCCCGGCCAACCCGGCTACGCAAGCCATCATGACCACCACCCTCGGCCTGGCGTTACTGCTGACGGCTGGCGCCACGGCCTACAAG
>NZ_JBFUGX010000044.1:0-11698 GCF_056402675.1 Polaromonas sp. P3_C2
GCCGGACTTCCTGCACACGGTCCAGGCGGAATGAGCGCAGCGCCCCGCGCAGATGGCACCAGCCCACCACGTACCAGCGGCCGCGGCGAAATGCCAGGCCATAGGCGTCAAAGTCTCGCTCGGTGACATCGTCGTCGGCTGAACGGTACGCCATGTGCACACGCTGCCAGCCGTGCGCTGCGGTGCTCAAGGCCAGCAACGCCGTGTTGTCACCGGGGGCCACCGCATGGCGCATGTCGAGCGTCACTGTTTCACCGAGCGCTCGGACGCGGTTTTTCAGCTGGTACGGCATCACGCGCTCCAGCTTGGCCTGCGCGCTTTCCGCGGCAGGCGCTGCCTCAGCCAGCCCCAGGCCGCGCGCGGCAAGCAGGCCCAGCGACAGGGCCAGCGCTTCGTCGTCGGTGAACATCATCGGCGGCAGCTTGAAGCCGGCGATCAGGCTGTAGCACCCGTAGCGGCCACGCTCGGCCACCACCGGAATGCCCAGGTCTTCCAGCTTGGCGATGTAGCGGCGCAGGGTGCGGCCATCCACCTGCAGCCGCCGTGCCAGCTCGGCACCGCTCAGCCGGCCGTGGGACTGCAGCAGTTCCAGGACGGTGAGCACGCGCGTGGTGGGGGAGTACATGGTGAAAAAGTCTAACGCTTAATTAGGGCTGAAACAGCCCTATTACCTTTTTAGACTGGTTTTCACATATCCACTGCGGTGCCACATGCACTTCAAGCCATGACCACCACCCTGACTCACACACCGGAGCTTGCCGAGCTCACCGACGGGCGCCACGATTTCAATTTCATTACCGGGCGTTGGCTGGTCAGCAACAAGCGTCTGCGCCGGCGACTGGAGGGCTGTACCGACTGGGAAAGTTTCGAAGCCGTGCAGGACGGCGCGCTGCTGCTGGGCGGGCTCGGCAACATGAACGACCTCGTCACCGAAAACAAGGAAACCATCGGCATGGCCTTGCGGTTTTTCAATCCGCAAACGCGGTTGTGGAGCATTTACTGGGTCAGCCAGAACAACGGCTTGCTGCAGCCGCCGGTGACCGGCTCGTTTGCCGGCGGCATAGGCCGGTTTGAGGGAAACGACAGCCATGAAGGCCGGCCCGTGCGGGTTCGTTTCACCTGGTCCGGCATCACACCTACCCACGCCCGCTGGGAACAGGCCTTTTCGGAAGACGACGGCCGCCACTGGGAAACCAACTGGGTGATGAGCCTGTCACGCCCCGCTTACCACGCGGTACACCGCTAAAAAAAACAGGCTCGTCGATGGACCACTTCGCACACCTCTGGCTGTTTTTTCTCATGGTGCTGGGCATCATCATCCTGCCCGGCATGGACATGGCGTTCGTCATGGCCAGCTCATTGACCGGCGGGCGCAGGGCCGGCCTCTTCGCCGTGGCGGGCATTGTGGCGGGCGGTATTTGCCACGTCGTGGCAGGCGCGCTGGGGCTGGGCATCCTGCTGCAGCTGGTTCCGGGCATGGTCAATGTCATGCTGGTGGCGGGCAGCCTGTATATCGCCTGGATCGGGTGGTCACTGATGCGCAGCACATCTGTTTTCGGCGCCTTGCCCGACATCGAGCCGCCGTCCCCGTGGCGCACCTTCCGGCAAGCCGCGCTCACCTGCCTGCTCAACCCGAAAGCCTACCTTTTCATGCTGGCCATCTTTCCGCAGTTTTTGCGGCTGGAATACGGCTCGCTCTGGGTTCAGGCTGTGGCGCTTGGATTGATCATCGCCATTACCCAAAGCGGCGTATACGGTTCGCTGGCGCTGGCTGCTGCGGGTACCCGGCGATGGCTGGCGGTGCGGCCGGGCGCCAGTGTTGCCATGGCGCGCGCCGTGGGTGCCGTGCTGATCGCCGGCGCATGCTTCACGGCATGGCAGGGCTGGCGGCAGTTTTAGGGTTGGCGCCCTCGGGCCATGCCGGCCCCTTGAGTTCCACGGTGTTGCCTTCGGGGTCGTTGAGATAAATCGAAGGCCCTTCGCCCTCGGCGCCATAGCGCGACTCCACCTTGCCTGCCTCAACCCCGTGGGCCGCCAGGTGACGATGAATCGCCTCTGCGTCGAAGGGCTCGACACGAAAGCAGACATGGTCGACGTTGCGGCCCTCCTTGCCTGGCGCCGCGCCGCCGGCCCGGCCCAGCGTGCCGTCCACCGGCACCAGGTCCACCAGCGAACGCCCGGCGCGCAGTTGCACCAGGCCGATTTCGTCCTGCCGGCGTTCCAGGCTGCAGCCCAGCACCTGCTGGTAGAAGCGCAGCATGCCCTGCAGGTCAATGACACGAAGAACGATGTGGTCGATGTCGCGAATGTGGATCATGGCGAGGAAGGCTCCAGTGAGGCTGCGCTTTATTCTGGCACGCCGTACCCAAACCCTGCACAAGCAAAGGCCTGCGGCAGCCAGTACCATGGCCGCCATGAATCCGAACCCCCGATTTCTTTTCCTCGCCACCTCCACACGCGAGCCCGGCGCATTGGGCAACACCGAGTGGCTGGCGCAGCAAGCCGCCGCCGCACTGCCGGCCGGCACGCCCCAGGCCTGGCATCACCTGTCCCGCATGCGGATGCCGCTGTTTGTCGATCAGCGCCACACCACGGGCCAGTACGCCATGCCGGAAGGCGACATGAAGATGCTGCTGGACGCCACGATGGACGCCACCGACATTGTGTTTGTGGCCCCGGTGTACTGGTACAGCATTCCGGCGCCGCTGAAGATTTACCTCGACCACTGGAGCGCCTGGATGCGCGTGCCCGGCCTGCCGTTCAAGGAAGAGATGGCGAAAAAAACCTTGTGGCTGATCACCACCAGCGGCGACCGCGCCAAAGCGCAGCCCATGGTGGACTCAATCAGGCTCTGCGCGCAGTTCATGGCCATGAACTACGGCGGCGAACTGTGGGGCAAAGGCGGGCCACCCGACGCCGTCAAAGCCGATGCCGCCGCCACGGCACAAGCCGCGACGTTCCTGGCCGCTTGAGCCGCGCGGGCTTCGCGCAGGCAAGGTGGCCGTTTCCTACAAACGCTGCCTTTTCGGGCTGACAGCCCTGCCGGGGGGCGGGGCCGACAGTAGGTGCCATGACATCTTCCAAATCCGCTGCCGCACGGCAAAACAACCTGGAGCAACCCGTCTCGGGCAAGGGCATGCCGGCGAAAACTCCGCGCGTCCAGAGCTCACGTCCTGAGCGGGCGGGTTCGTCCAAAGACACCTCTGTCGAAGCCAGCCTGGAACTGCCTCATGAGCGCGACCAGTCCGTTGACATGACGGGCGGGCAATCCAGTGCCGAAGTCGAACAAGCCGGGCGCGATCTGCGGCGGGGGTTGAAAGACACCAGCAAGGGCCCTGAAATGGGCCACGCCTACAAGAAGCTCAAGTCCTAGGGCAAGCCCAAACGGCCTCATGGCGGCCATGCCTCACCGGGGCAAATCGCTGCTTGCCGAATCGCCGACGTATCTACATCCCGGCCGACGTATCAGGCGGCAACTCCATTTGCTATTGTTTTAATAGCTGTCAGCGCACAATCCACCGGCATTGCAGGCTATATTCATTTAAACAACGATGCACTGAAGTGCATCTGCCTTCCGGCAGTGAGGCCTGAAACCTGCCCCCGGTCACGGCCAGCACTCACCCCACCGCGCATCACGGTGCCTGAATTTGATTTGAAATGATCAAAAATTTCGTTATCATGAATTGTTTTGTAAATTTATATACATCCAGTTCCACTCCCAATCCTGATGGCGACATTCCCTGGCAACCCTTCAATGGCGCAGCGTATTGGGCGTTTATTGCCAACGCTGACGCGCTCGCACCGGCAAATGGCCGACTATGTGCTGGCTCACCCTTTGCAAGCAGCTACCATGCCCATCGACGAGCTGGCCGCCACGCTCGGGGTTTCGGTGGCCACCGCCAACCGGTTCGCCCGGGCGCTGGAATTTGACGGCTACCCGCAGTTCCGCGCCGCGCTGGTGCTGGGGTTTGAAGCCACGCTGGCGCCGGTTGAAAAGCTGCGCAACAACCTTGAGCACCCCGCCACGGTGGCAGACGTGTTTGCATCCGCCCTGGTGCAAAGCCAGCGCAACATCGACCTGACACGGCAGTCGCTGGATGCCCAGAGCTGTGAGCAGGCCGTGGCGGCGATCCTGAAGGCACGGCGCATTTACATTGCCGGCTTTGGCAGCAGCAGCTGGCTGGGCGGGCTGCTGCAGCGCTCGCTGGACCCTTACTGCGACAACGTCCAGCTCCTGGCCAGCATGGAAAGCTCGTCCTACGGCGCGCGCGTGCTGGCACGCCTCAAGCCCGAAGACCTGCTGATCGCCATTGCCTACCCGCGCTATTTCGGCGACACCATTTTGCTGGCGCGCCGCGCGCGCGACGCTGGCGTGCCGGTGCTGGCGCTGACCGACCGCGTGACGTCGCCGCTGGCGCCGCTGGCCACCGTCGCGCTCTACGCCCATACCGAAAGCCAGTACTTCGCCAACTCCGAAGCCACCGTCCTGGCACTGATAGAGGCCTTGTGCAGCGCGGTCGCTCACCGCGCTAAAGGCTCGCTCAAAGCCGCAACCCAGCTGGCCGAGTCGGTGCTGCCCTGGCTGCACGGCAACCACGCCGACCGGCTGCGTCCCGATACCGATGCCGCAGCACCTGCCCCACGCAAACCCCGCGCCCAACCGAAACTGCCAAAGGCATCCAAGTGACACGGCCCAAGCCCCTTCCCCTTATCGCCATCCACGGCGGCGCCGGCACCATGAGCCGCAGCCATATCAGCGCAGAACAAAACGCGGCGTATCACGCTGCCCTGCGGGGCATCCTGCGGCCCGCGCAGCAACTGCTGGCCGGCGGCGGCAGCGCGCTGGACGCGGTCAGCCTGGCGGTCGACCTGCTTGAAGACTGCCCGCTCTTCAATGCCGGGCACGGCGCTGTCTTCACCCACGACGGGACCCATGAGCTGGACGCGGCGGTGATGGACGGCGCCACTTTGCGCGCCGGTGCGGTGGCCTGCGTGAGCCGTGTACGCCGACCGGTGCGCGCAGCGCGTGCCGTGATGGAGCGCAGCGAACATGTGCTGCTGGTTGCGGCCGGCGCCGAAGCCTTTGCCGAAGCGCAGGGGCTGGAGATGGTCTCGCCCGATTATTTTTCGACCGATGCACGCCGCGAGCAATTGCGGCGCGCGCTCGCCGCCGACACGGCGGTGCTGGATCACGATGGCGCGGCGCTGGTGTTCCGCTCGCCCGCAGCCGGCGCTGCGCCCCTGGACGAAGGCCGAAAATTCGGCACCGTGGGCGCCGTTGCCCTGGATGCGCAGGGCAACCTGGCAGCCGCCACCTCCACCGGCGGCATGACAAACAAGCGCGCCGGCCGGGTCGGCGACTCACCCCTGATAGGCGCCGGCACCTATGCGGACAACCGCACGGCCGCCATTTCCTGCACCGGCTCGGGCGAAATGTTCATTCGCACCGCAGCGGCCTATGACATCTGCGCGCGCATGGCCTATGCCGGCATGCCGCTGGATGCGGCCGCCCGGGAAGTGGTCATGAACGTGCTGCCGGCCATCGGCGGGCGGGGCGGCCTGATTGCCGTCGATGCACAGGGCAACCTGAGCCTTCCCTTCAACACCGAAGGCATGTACCGTGGCTGGGCCCGCGTGGGTGAGGCGCCGGTGAGCGCCATTTACGCAGGCGAAGCCGACGAAAGCGCCGCATGACCGCTTTGCCCGGACTACTGGATGACATGACGCGCGCCAGTACGGCGCCCGGCGCACAGGGCACGCCCACTGCCGGCCGCCAGCGCGTGATTGAAGTCAACGACCTCAGCGTGAGCTTTGCCAGCGAGCAGCGCACCGTGCATGCGGTGCGGCGCCTCAGCTTTCACGTCGACGCCGGGGAAACGCTCGCCATCGTGGGCGAATCAGGCTCCGGAAAATCGGTRTCATCGCTGGCCCTCATGCGCCTGGTGGAGCAAGGCGGTGGCCGCCTGGGCAGCGGCAGCATGTGGCTGACGCGCCGCAACGGCGAGCGCCTTGACCTGGCGCAGGCCTCGCAATCGCAGATGCGCAGCCTGCGCGGCGCCGACCTGGCCATGGTGTTCCAGGAGCCCATGACCTCGCTCAACCCGGTGTTCACGGTGGGCGAGCAGATCGCCGAATCGATACGCCTGCACCAGGGGCTTTCACGCAAGGCGGCGCTTGCCGAAGCGCTGCGCATGCTCAACCTGGTCCGCATCCCGGAAGCCAAAAACGTGCTGGGCCGCCATCCGCACCAGCTGTCGGGGGGAATGCGCCAGCGCGTGGTGATTGCGATGGCGCTGGCCTGCAAGCCCACGCTGCTGATCGCCGACGAACCCACCACGGCACTGGACGTGACCATCCAGGCGCAGATTCTCGCGCTGATCCAGCAGCTGCAGCGCGAACTGGCCATGGCGGTGATCTTCATCACSCACGACATGGGCGTGGTGGCCGAAATTGCCGACCGCGTGCTCGTGATGTACCGCGGCGACAAGGTCGAAGAAGGTGACTGCGCCAGCCTCTTTGTGAGGCCGCAACAACCCTACACCCAGGCCCTGCTGGCAGCGGTGCCCCGGCTGGGTGCCATGCACGGGCAGGACCTGCCAGCGCGCTTTGCGGTGCCGGGCGCGCCGCAGGGCAAAGATGACGAAGGCGGCCAGGCTTTCAGCGCCGCAAGCACCGTGCGCCACGACCTGCCGCCTGTCCTCAAGGTGCAGGACCTGGTCACACGCTTTCCGCTGGCGAGCGGCCTGCTCGGGCGCGTGCGCCGGCAGGTGTATGCGGTGGAGCAGCTCAGCTTCGAGCTCAAGGCCGGTGAAACGCTGTCGCTGGTGGGCGAATCAGGTTGCGGAAAATCCACCACGGGCCGCTCGCTGGCCCGGCTGCTGGAATTCAACAGCGGTCAGGTCGAGGTCGCGGGGCGCGACATCTCGGCGCTCAAGGGCCGGGCCCTGCAGGCCTTGCGCCGCGACATCCAGTTTGTGTTCCAGGACCCGTTTGCCTCGCTTGACCCGCGGCTGACGGTCGGCTATTCGGTCATGGAGCCCATGCTGATCCACAAGCTCGCCTCGCCCCAGGAGGCGCAGGAACGCGTGCGCTGGCTATTGGGCAAGGTGGGCTTGCCAGCCGAAGCGGCCCATCGCTACCCGCACGAATTCTCCGGCGGGCAACGCCAGCGCGTGGCGATTGCGCGGGCGCTGGCGCTCAACCCCAAGGTGGTGATCGCCGACGAGGCGGTGTCGGCGCTGGACGTGTCGATCCGCGCGCAGATCATCAACCTGATGCTGGACCTGCAGCAGGAATTCGGCGTCGCCTTCCTGTTTATCTCGCACGACATGGCGGTGGTCGAGCGCATCAGCCACCGCGTGGCCGTGATGTACCTGGGCCAGATCGTGGAAATCGGCCCGCGCCGCGCCGTGTTCGAAAACCCTCAGCACGCCTACACGCGTCGCCTGCTGGCGGCCGTGCCGGTTGCCGACCCGGCCAGCCGCGGCGGGATGCGCGAACTCATGGCCGACGAGATTCCCAGCCCCATACGCGCTGTGGGCGACGCGCCGCAAGTGGCGCCGCTGCACCAGGTGGCGCCGGGGCATTTCGTGGCACGGCATTCGGTAGGAGGCCCTTATTGACCACCACTCGCCTTTCGCATTGTCTTTCCGTCTCCCGTGTTTGCCTCTCGTTTCGCCTCAAGGAGTTTTTTCATGAAGAATCGTCTTTCCACCCTCACAGCCGCGCTGGTTGGCCTGATCGGCCTGGCAGGTCTCACCACCGCGCCGGCCCATGCCGCCAAAGATGTGGTCGTGGCCGTCCAGTCCAATTTCACAAGCACCGATCCGTATGACTCCAACGACACGCTGTCGCAGGCCGTAGCCAAATCCTTCTATCAGGGTCTGTATGGTTTCGACAAGGAGATGAAGATGGTGCCGGTGCTGGCCGACAGCCACACGGTGAGCAAGGACGGGCTGGTCTACACCTTCAAGCTCAAGTCCGGCATCAAGTTTCATGACGGCACGCCTTTCAATGCCGAAGCCGTGAAAGTCACTTTCGAACGCGTGACCAACCCCGACAACAAGCTCAAGCGCTACAACCTCTACAAGAACATCGCCAAGATCGAGGCCGTGGACGCCACCACCGTGCGCTTTACGCTCAGGGAGCCGTTCTCGCCCTTCATCAACACGCTGGCCCACCCTTCCGGCGTGATCATTTCGCCCGCGGCACTGGCCAAGTACGGCAGCAAGGGCATCGCGCAGAACCCCGTAGGCACGGGCCCCTTCAAGTTCGTCGAATGGAAGGCCACCGACTACCTGAAAGTTGCCAAGTGGGAAGGCTACTGGAAGAAGGGCTACCCCAAGGTGGACAGCATCACCTGGCGCCCGGTGGTCGACAACAACACGCGTGCGGCCATGATGCAGACCAACGAGGCGCATTTCGCCTTCCCGATGCCGCCCGAGACGGTGGACAGCCTGTCGAAGAAGCCGAGCCTGGAAGTGACGAGCGCGCCGTCCATCATCCACCGCTACCTCTCGATGAACACGCTGCAAAAGCCTTTCGACAACCCGAAGGTGCGTGAAGCCATCAACTACGCCATCAACAAGGAGGCGCTGGTCAAGGTGGTGTTCTCGGGCTACGCGATTCCTGCCGAAGGCGTGGTGCCGCACGGCGTGGAATACGCCGCCAAGCTGGGCCCCTGGCCTTACAACCCGGCCAAGGCGCGCGAGCTGCTGAAGGAAGCCGGCTACCCCAACGGTTTTGAAAGCACTCTGTGGTCGGCCTACAACTACACCACCGCTCAGAAGGTGATCCAGTTCGTGCAGCAGCAACTGGCCCAGGTCGGCGTCAAGGTGCAGGTGCAGGCGCTGGAAGCCGGCCAGCGCGTGGAGCGCGTGGAAAGCGCACAGGACCCTGCCACGGCGCCGGTGCGCATGTACTACGTGGGCTGGTCGTCATCCACCGGCGAAGCCGACTGGGCCCTGCGCCCGCTGCTGGCTTCCGAGTCCCTGCCGCCCAAGATGTTCAACACCGCCTACTACAAGAACGCTGAAGTAGACGCCGACATCGCCAAGGCGCTGGTCACCACCAGCGGTGCCGAGAAGGCCAAGCTGTACACCGACGCCCAGCAGCGCATCTGGAAAGACGCCCCCTGGGCATTCCTKGTGACCGAGAAATTGCTGTCGGTGCGTGCGCGCAATCTGGCAGGCTTCTACGTCATCCCGGACGGCAGCTTCAACTTCGACGACGTGGAACTGAAGTAATCCCGGCAGCAGCAACAGCAATCTGAAGAAACCCGCTCCCGCATGACCTACTACCTTCTCAAGCGCCTGCTGGGCCTGCTGCCGACGCTGCTGATCGTGGCCGTGCTGGTGTTCCTGTTTGTGCACCTGCTGCCCGGCGACCCGGCACGCCTGGCCGCCGGGCCCGACGCCGGCCCCGAAACCGTGGAGCTGGTGCGCCGCGACCTGGGGCTGGACCTGCCGATGCCGCAGCAGTTCGTGCGCTTTTTCAGCCATGCGCTGCAGGGCGACTTCGGCCTGTCCATCCGCACCAAACGGCCCGTGGCGACTGAGATCTCGGAGCGCTTCGCGCCCACCTTCTGGCTCACCATCGCAGCCATGGGCTGGTCGGTGCTGCTGGGGCTGGTGCTGGGCATGGTGTCGGCGGTGTGGCGCAACCGCTGGCCCGACCGGCTGGGCATGTCGCTGGCAGTCTCGGGCATCTCGTTTCCCTCGTTCGCACTGGGCATGCTGCTCATGCAACTCTTTTCGGTGCAGCTGGGCTGGCTGCCCACCGTCGGGGCCGATTCGTGGCGGCACTACATCCTGCCGTCCCTCACGCTGGGCGCGGGCGTGGCAGCCGTGATGGCGCGTTTCACGCGCAGCTCCTTCATCGACATCCTCAAGGAAGACTACGTGCGCACGGCGCGCGCCAAGGGCTTGTCCGAAACCGTGGTGGTGGTGAAACACGCGCTGCGCAACGCACTGATCCCGGTGGTCACCATGATGGGCCTGCAGTTCGGCTTCCTGCTGGGCGGCTCCATCGTCGTCGAGGTCGTCTTCAACTGGCCCGGCATGGGCCGGCTGCTGGTGGACGCGGTGGAGATGCGGGACTACCCCGTAATCCAGGCGCTGGTGCTGCTGTTCTCGCTCGAATTCATCCTGATCAACCTGGTGGTGGACATGCTCTACGCCATCATCAACCCGACCATCCGCTTCAAGTGACTACCCCCGAACACCCACACGCTGCCATCGCAGGTGAGCCGTTGCCTGCGGAAAGCGCGCATCCCGCCATGGAGCAGCCCGGCGCAGAAACCGGCGTGCCCTTGACGGCCCTTGCCGTACGCACGCCTGCCTCCGAGTTCTGGCGGAAATTCAAGAACCAGCGCGTGGCCCTGGTGGCCAGCGGCTTCGTGCTGCTGCTGGTGCTGGTGGCCGTGTTCGCACCATGGCTGACACCTTTTGATGCGGAGAACTTCTTTGACTACGACGCGCTGAACACGCCGCCATCAGCCAAGCACTGGTTCGGCGTGGATGCGCTGGGGCGCGACATCTTCAGCCGCATCCTGATGGGCTCGCGCATCTCCCTGGCAGCGGGCCTGGTCTCGGTGGCCGTAGGCGCCGTGATCGGCACGCTGCTGGGCCTGCTGGCGGGCTATTACGAAGGCTGGTGGGACCGCATCGTGATGCGCATGTCCGACGTGCTGTTTGCCTTTCCCGGCATTTTGCTGGCCATCGGGATCGTCGCGATCCTGGGCAACGGCATGGTCAACGTGATCATGGCCGTGGCTGTGTTCAGCGTGCCGGCGTTTGCGCGCCTGGTGCGCGGCAATGTGCTTTCGCTCAAACACCAGACCTACATCGAGGCGGTGCGCTCCATAGGCGCTCCCGACTCGGTCATCATGCTGCGCCATCTGCTGCCGGGCACGGTGTCTTCGGTAGTGGTGTACCTCACCATGCGCATAGGCACCTCCATCATCACGGCGGCCAGCCTGTCTTTCCTGGGCCTGGGCGCACAGCCGCCCACCCCGGAATGGGGCGCCATGCTCAACGAGGCGCGCGCTGACATGCTGAACGCGCCGCACATCGCGCTGTTTCCCAGCCTGGCCATTTTCCTGACCGTGCTGGCCTTTAACCTGCTGGGTGACGGCCTGCGCGATGCGCTGGACCCCAAGCTTGACCGCCAGTAGCCGGGGCAAGGCCGCGTCGTGACACCCCGCCATCTGCTGCCCCACATCGGCAGCCTGCCGCACGGGCAGCGCAACGCCGTTACCGACGTCGCCGGTGTGACCGTGGGCCACTGCACGCTGGACGCGAACGAGCTGCAAACGGGCGTGACGGTGGTGCGCCCCCATGCCGGTGACCTGTTCCGAGACCGGGTCCCGGCCGCGGCTGTCGTGCTCAATGGTTTCGGCAAGAGCGTAGGCCTGATGCAGGTCGAGGAACTCGGCGTGCTGGAGACGCCGATTGCGCTCACCAACACCTTTTCGGCTGCCGCCGTGGCCACAGCGCAGATCCAACAGTGCGTTGCGGCCAACCCCGAAACGGGGCGCGGCCTGCCAACGGTCAACCCGCTGGTGTTTGAATGCAACGACGGCTTTCTCAACGACATCCAGCGCATGGCTGTCACCGGGCAGCACTACCTGCAGGCCTGCGAACAGGCAGGTGTGGAGGTGGAGGAAGGTTCGGTCGGCGCCGGTCGCGGCATGTCGAGC
>NZ_JBFUGX010000045.1:0-11648 GCF_056402675.1 Polaromonas sp. P3_C2
GCCTTGTGCAGGCGCGTAGCGCGCAGCATGTTGTCGAGCAGCTTGCCGGCATCGCCTTCAAAGGGGTTGAAAGACTCCCGCTGCAGCGCAGCCGCCGGCGTTTCGGCCAGCACCAGCCAGCGTGCGCCTTCGGCATGGGCGGCGTCAGCGTACAGGGCTTGCGCGTTGCCCATGCGCCACGCTGCCGTCGTGCCGGGTGCAGCGGTTTCGCGCGCTTCGGCCAGCGGGCGAACCGGCGCCTGCACGGGCCGCACGGGCGGCGCAACCTCACGCGGCGTAGCGGACGTGGAAGGTGCACTGACTTTTTGATCAAATTCACTTGCAGGCGTTACTGACTGTGCGCCAGCAGCTACCAAATCAGTAGCAACGGCAGCTTCAGCAGGCGCAGCAGCGACCGGCAACCACACGCGTACACCCATTTCGCGCAGCATGGCGCGCTGGCGTTTGTCGAGGTCCAGGCTCATAGCGCCAGGCTCATGACGACCGCATCTTCGCGCGTGGAAGCGCCGTCCGGGTAGTAGTTGCGGCGCGTGCCGACATGGCGAAAGCCGTAGCGTTCATAGATGGCCTTGGCCCGCACATTGCTCACGCGCACTTCCAGCCACAGCCACTGCGCGCCCTCTCCGCGCGACCAGAGGGCCAGCGCATCCAGCATGATGCGGGCCCAGCCCTGGCGCTGGTGTTCGGGGGCCACGGTGATGTTGAGCAGGTGTACTTCGTCAACGCCCTTCATGGCCACGAAATAACCGAGCAGCACGGCGTCGGGCGGGTTGCCGGCAGTGAGCAGTTGCGCCTGGTAGCCGGCGTTGAGCGAATCGTTGAAATTGCCGTGCGTCCAGGGGTGGTCATACGCGGTTTTTTCCACGCGCACCACCTCATCCAGCCATGCAGTTGTCATGGCTTCGAACTGGGCTTCGAGGGGCTTGAGGATGGCGTTCATGAAAGGGGTGGAGCGGCGGCCAGCTTGGCGGCCTTGACCTGGTCGCGCTCTTCGGTGGTCAGCGCTACTTTATCGCGAACGTAGAGCGGCAGGGCGAGGTCGGCGCTGACGCACAGCCCGGCAGCAGCCAGCTGCGGCGCCAGGCGCAGCATGGCGGTGGCGGTGGGCAGGGCCTCGGCCTGCGCAAATGCCGCAAGGCTGTCCGGCAACCGCCCGGCGTATACCGCAAAAACATTGCCCGCGAACAAACCGGCCGCAGTGTCAGGCACCAGGTTTTCAGGCCGGACCAGCCCGCATTCGCCGAGCGCCCGGCAGTGCCCGCCGCTGAACTCAAAACCCTGCACATACATTTCGTCCATGCGCGCATCCAGCAGCGCGGTGACGCGCAGGGTCGCATCGCCATCACCCTGCTGCTGAAAGCGCGCTTCTTCGGCCACAGCCATCGGCGTGTCGACAGGCAGCACGGGAATGCCGGCGCCCTGGTTGGCGCCCAGCGCCAGGCCTTGCGCCACCGCGCAGGCCGTGCGCAGGCCGGTAAAGGAGCCGGGGCCGCGCCCGAAGGCGATGGCATCCAGCTCGCCCAGCGCCAGGCCAGCCTCGGCCAGCAGCGCCAGGATGGCGGGGATCAGCGTGGTGGAAGCCTGCGCGCCGCCCGGGCCGTTGTGCTGCCAGACACGCGCACCGTCGGTCAGCGCCACGGACATGCGGTCGGTGCTGGTGTCAAAAGCGAGGAATTTCACAAGTTCAGGCATTAAATCGGGCTCATGCCCTTATATATCAGGCGCAAGCAGCTATTAAATTCATAGCAATCTGCGGGTACCCGGAGGCTGGGGCCGATGGGTAAGCCCTGATTATCCGCGCCAATGGCCGGCCACCCCGGCGCCCACCGGCAATGCCTTGCAGAACGCTCAACCGCGATAATCCCCGCATGACCCACGACTTGCTGCGCCCGCGCACGACACACACTGTTGCGCTGGCTGCCCTGGCGGCCATGGCAGCCCTGGCCGCAAGCCCCGGCCTGGCACAAACCGCACGCCTGCCGGCCCCGATTGAAAAAGCCCTGTCGCGCGCCAGGGTACCGCGCGATGCGGTGTCCATGCTGGTGGTGGAAGCCGGCAGCGGCAAACCGGTGCCGCGCCTGAGCTGGCGCGCCGATGTGCCGATGAACCCTGCCTCCGTCATGAAACTGGTGACCACGTATTCGGCGCTCGACGCGCTGGGCCGCGACTTCACCTGGAAGACGAAGGTGATACTGGACGGCAGCGCCTCGGGCGGCCTGCTCAACGGCAACATGGTGGTACAGGGCGGCGGCGACCCCAAGCTGGTCGTTGAACGCCTGCAGGCCCTGCTGGCCGAGGTGCAGGCCGGCGGGGCGCGGGCGATCCGCGGCGACATCGTGCTGGACCGCAGCGCCTTCAGCGTGCCGCCCACCGATCCGGGCGAATTTGACGGCGAGCCGCTGCGGCCCTACAACGCCCGGCCCGATGCGCTGCTGATCAATTTCAAAACCATCGTGATGACCTTCACGCCGGACCTGCCCAACGGCCGCGCGCTGGTGCGCTATGAGCCGCCGCTGGCAGGTGTGCAGGTGGGCACGACGGTGCCGATCGTGCGTGTGGCGCGCTGCG
This sequence comes from Polaromonas sp. P3_C2, assembly GCF_056402675.1. NCBI lineage: Bacteria > Pseudomonadati > Pseudomonadota > Betaproteobacteria > Burkholderiales > Comamonadaceae > Polaromonas > Polaromonas sp. P3_C2. Next base: position 2,569 of record NZ_JBFUGX010000045.1, read on the forward strand.
GCGACTGGCGCAGCGAGCTGCGCGCCAGTGTTGAAAATCCCGTCAACATCGAATTCCTGGGTACCTATTCTTCGGCCTGCGGCGAAAAGGTGTGGCCCAGCGCCTATTCCGACCCCGTGAGCTTTGCGGCACGCGCCATCGAAGGCTCGTGGCGGCAACTGGGTGGCCTGCTGACGGGCACAGTGCGCGACGCCACGCCGGCAGAGCTGGCCATGCTGCGCAGGACCGGCACCCTCTCGGGCGAAAAGGCCGCAGTGCGGTTTGAATACCAGTCGCCGCCATTGCTGGAAATGGTGCGCGACGTCAACAAATACTCCAACAACATCATGGCCCAGCACCTCTTTTTGACACTCGGGCTTTGGGCCGGCCTGGGCCAGCCCAAGGCCGGCACGCTTGAATCTGCGCGCGCAGCGCTCACCGCCTGGTGGCGCAAAAGCCTGCCCGGCAGCACGCCCCCGGTGATGGACAACGGCTCGGGCCTGAGYCGCGATGAACGCATCAGCGCCGCCAGCCTGTCGGCCCTGCTGCAGCACGCCGCAAAAAGCCCTTTTGCCGCTGATCTCGCCGATTCGCTGCCGGTGGCCGGCACCGACGCCACCATGCGCGAACGCGCCAGGCCGGTGGCCGGACTGGCTTTCGTCAAGACCGGCTCGCTGCGCGACGTGACCGCGGTTGCCGGTTATGCCAATGGCGACAGCGGCGCACGCTACATCGYGGTGGGGCTGATCAACCACCCGAACGCGCCCGCTGCGCGCCCGGCACTGGACGCCATGCTGGAATGGGCCGTCAAGGAGGGCAAGCGATGAACGCCACAGACATCGTGGGCTTTCTGGCAGCCGTGCTGACCACGGCGAGCTTTGCGCCGCAGGCCTGGCTGACCTTTCGCAGCCGCGATGTCAGCGGCATTTCACTGGCGATGTACAGCGCCTTTACCGTTGGCGTGGCACTCTGGCTGGCCTACGGCGTGCTGGCGGGCGCCTGGCCCATCGTGCTGGCGAACGCCGTCACGCTGGGGCTGGCGCTGGCCATTCTGGTGATGAAGCTGGTGTACGGGCGCGGTGACTGAATAGCCCGATGCCATACACGCCCCGCGCGGCAGGCACGGATGCTTCGTCGAAGTGCCTGCAAGTTATCCCTGCCGCCTGTGGACAAGGCTGTTGATGGCGGCGGGACTTGTGGACGAAAACACCGCTTGGCGCGGCATTGCGCCACAATGCCCGAAATTTGGGCAAACACCTTAGCGGCCTCCCGGGAAGGGCGCCTCAGCTCGCGGCAGCCCGCTGCAGCCGGTCGCGCACACCGTCCCACCCGGCATCGGCCGGCGGGTTTTCAATCCAGATCAGCTTGACGCCTTTGGTATCAAAGTCGCGCAACACGGCAAACAGTTGCTGTGCGGTGGCCAGTGCATCGTCAGGCATGCGGCGGTACAACACCTTGTCGGACTTGATGCGCACGATGCTGCGCGCGAAGACGGCGATGTGGGCCGCGTCGGCGCCCAGCAAATCGAGTGCGGTTTGTATGGGGCCGGCGTCCATCAGGCGCACCTTGGCGTCGGGCGCGTAGTGCGCTTCCAGCGTGCCGGAAGCACGTGGCGCATCGCCTGCGCCCAGGGCTTGCTGCTCAAATTCGTCCTTGCCCAGTACGGCTTCGCCGCATGCTGCTTCCAGTTGTGCGCGCGTGAGGATGCCCGGGCGCAGCAGCACGGGGCGCCCGCGCGTGCAGTCGACGATGCTGGACTCGATGCCGACATCACAGGGCCCGCCATCGAGCACCAGCAGGCTGTCGCCAAACTCTTGCTGCACGTGCTGCGCGGTGGTGGGGCTGACGCGGCCGAAACGGTTGGCGCTGGGGCCGGCCACGCCGGTGTCGCAAGCCTTCAGAAAAGCCAGCGCGACAGGGTGTGAGGGGCAGCGCAGGCCGATGGAATCCTGGCCGCCGGCCGCGGCCGCCGCCACGCCTTCCTTGCGCGGCAGGATCACGGTGAGCGGCCCGGGCCAGAAGGCTTTCATCAGGCGCGCGGCAAACGGCGGCACGCTGCTGGCGTAAGCGTCTACGTGTGCCGCATCGGCCACGTGCACGATGAGCGGATGGTCGGACGGTCGGCCCTTGGCTTCAAAAATTCCGGCGACGGCTTGATCGCTGGAAGCGTCGGCGCCCAGGCCGTACACCGTCTCCGTCGGGAAGCCCACCAGCCCGCCGGCCCGGATGCGGCGTGCGGCTTCAAGAATGGCCTCAGGGTCCGTACCGGGAAGAATCATCAGAGGGCGTCCAGGCCGGGCAGGCCCAGGATGGATGCAACCTGGCGTGCCGTGGCCTTGACTGAAGCGACGTCGGGGCCTGTGATGTTGAGATGGCCCATCTTGCGGCCGGTGCGGGCTTCGGTTTTGCCGTAGAGATGCAGGTGCGTGCCGGGCAGTGCCAGCACGGCCTGCCAGTCGGGCGTGCGCATCTTTCCGTGAGCGTCAAACCACACATCTCCCAGCAGGTTGAGCATGATGGCCGGTGAATGCTGGCGCGGCTGCGGCAGCGGCAGGCCGGCCATGGCATGCACCTGCAGGTCGAACTGCGACACGTCACAGGCGTCCATCGTGTAGTGGCCGCTGTTGTGCGGGCGTGGCGCCATTTCATTGACGATGAGCGCGCCATCGGCGCTGCCGTCGTCCACCAGGAAGAACTCGACGCAGAGCACGCCGACATAGTCAATGTGTTTTGCTATGGTTTTGGTAGCTGCTTGCGCACGACCAGCAAGCGCTGCAGGCATATTTCCTTCATAAGCTTGCGTCACCGCGAGGATGYCGTCGACATGCACATTCAGCTGGGGCGCAAAACTCACGACGCTGCCGTCCCAGCCGCGCGCCACGATGACCGAGCACTCGGCCTTGAGCGGCAGCATTTTTTCGAGCACACAGGGCACCTGCTTCAGGCCAGCCCAGGCGGTGGCCAGTTCGTCCGCATTCTTGACGCGGACCTGGCCCTTGCCGTCGTAGCCCATGCGCGCGGTCTTGAGGATGCCGGGCAGCAAGCCGGCCGGCACGGCCTTCAGCTGCCCGGCTGTTTCAATCACGGCGTAGGGTGCGCAGGTAACGCCGGCCAGCACGCCGGATTCAGCAGCGCTGGCGGTGAAGTGGGATTTTTCCTCGATGCGGTTTTGCGCGATGGCCACGGCGGCAGCGCCGGGTGCCACGGGCCGGCTGGCGGCCAGCGCCTGCAGCGCGCCGGCGGGCACGTTTTCAAATTCGGTGGTGACGGCGGCGCACAGTGCGGCCAGTTGGGTCAGCCCTTTTTCATCGCTGTAGCCGGCCTGGATGTGGTGATGGCTCACCAGGCCCGCGGGGCTTTGCGGATCGGGGTCCAGCACCGCCGTGAAATAACCCAGGCGCTGCGCGGCATGCACAAACATGCGGCCCAGCTGGCCGCCGCCCATCACGCCGAGGGTAGCGGGCTGGCCGGAGGCCGAGGCCGTGCCGGGAAAAATAGGCAACTCCGGCAGGCTGGAGGCGGCCCGGGAAGAGGTGGAGGCGGTCATGCTGGCGGCAGCGTCATGGCGTGCGCGGCAGCGGTTTGCTCTGCACGGAAAGCCTGCAATTGGGCGGCCAGCGCCGGGTTGTGCAGGGCCAGCATGGCCACCGCGAACAGGGCTGCATTGGCTGCGCCGGCGTTGCCGATGGCAAAGGTGGCGACCGGAATGCCCTTGGGCATCTGCACGATGCTGTGCAGCGAGTCCACGCCCTGCAAATGCTTGCTGGCCACGGGAACGCCCAGCACCGGCACAGTGGTTTTGGCGGCCAGCATGCCGGGCAGGTGCGCTGCGCCGCCAGCGCCGGCAATGATGGCCTGCAAGCCGCGACCGCCGGCACCTTCGGCATAGGCAAACAGCTCGTCGGGCATGCGGTGGGCCGACACCACCCGGGCTTCGTGCGCAATGCCGAATTGCGTCAGGATCTGCACGGCGTGCTGCATGGTCTCCCAGTCGCTGCTGGAGCCCATCACCACACCCACCAGGGGTTTTGCCGAATTGTTGCTTGTTGTCATGCGGGGACCTTCAAGGCCGGGGTTGCAGGTTCTAACCCCATGATTTTAAGGGCAGGCCACCGCAAGGGCCGGGCCGTGCGTGCTACGCTCTTGCCTCTCAGGCGTCCAGCTGCGCCGACCCGGTTGAAAACCGGCCCCGATACCCCAACTTTGCCAGACCATGATCGACGTCACCATTGCCAACTTTGAAGCGGAAGTCGTTGCCGCATCCATGACCACGCCTGTGCTGATCGACTTCTGGGCGCCCTGGTGCGGCCCCTGCAAGTCGCTCGGGCCCATCCTTGAAAAAGTGGAAGTGGAATATGCCGGGCGCTTCAAGCTGGTCAAGATCGACTCCGACCAGGAGCAGCAACTGGGTGCCGCTTTCGGCATCCGGAGCATCCCCACCTGCATCCTGATGATGAACGGCCAGCCGGTGGACGGTTTTGCCGGCGCCCTGCCCGAAGGCAAGGTCAAGGAATTTCTCGACAAGCATTTGCCGCCGGCTGAAGAGCAGCCCGAAGAGCAGGAACTCGCGCTCGAAGAAGAAAGCACCGACCCCACTGCCGTGCTGGAAAAACTCCAGCATGCCGTCGCCGCCAACCCGGCCGACGACAACGCCCGCTTTGACTATGTGAAGCTGCTGCTGCAGCTGGGCCGCGAAGACGACGCCAAGGTGGCGTTTGCGCCGGTGATCGCCCAGACCACGGTGGTGCGGCGTTTTGACTCGCTCAAGCGCTGGATGGATGCTATGGATTTTGTAGCTGTCGGCGCTTATGGAGTGGGCGCCGCAGCCGGTTTTGATGCAAAGATTACGGCCAACAAACGCGACTTCGAAGCACGTTTTGACAAAGCCCGCTGGCTCATGGCACAGCAGCGCTGGACCGAGGCGCTGGACGAGTTGCTGGAAATCCTGATGCGCGACAAGGCCTGGAGCGAAGACCTGGCCCGCAAGACCTACATCGCCGTGCTCGACGTCATGGAAGCGCCCAAGCCCAAGGTGGCTGATGGGCAAATCCCGCCGGAAGATGCGACCGTGGCGACGTACCGTCGGCGCCTCAGCAGCGTCGTCTTGAGCTAGGGCTTATTGGCCAAACAGCCAGCGCGTCAAGGCAAAAGCAAACCCGAACAGCGCGGCATAGCCTGCCACCTCAACGCTGAATTCACGGCGCGATTCGCGCCACGCACGAGCCCTTTCGACCAGCAGCCCCGCCAGCAAAGGGGCAAGCAGCAGATTGAGAATTTGCAGCCAGTGCAGGCGAATCGCCAGATGAGGCACCACCAGCACGGTGAGGAGGCCGGCGCCAACACCTGTAGCCACAGACCAGGCAGCTTCCTGCACGGGAGTGAGCTCATGGTCGCGTCCGTGCAGCTTGTACCAGGCCGCCTTGAAAACACCGCCAAAAAACTCACCGAAGAGCTGCAAAAACAGTTCACCGAAAAATTCGAACAGCAACTCGAGCAGGAACTCCATGGAGAGCGCCGGCGACTGCTGCCGTGCCTCAGGCCGTCAGGCGGGCCAAGGCTTCCTGGTACTTGGCAGCGGTCTTGGCAACCACATCGGCCGGCAGGTGCGGCGCAGGCGGGGTTTTGTCCCAGGGCTTGCCGTTGATGCGTACGCTTTCAAGCCAGTCGCGCACAAACTGCTTGTCGTAGCTGGGCGGGTTCTGGCCAGCCGCGTAGGCCGCTTCATAGCCTTCAATCGGCCAGTAGCGTGACGAATCCGGTGTCAGTACCTCGTCCATCAGCGTAAGCACGCCATTCTCATCAAGGCCGAATTCGAATTTGGTGTCGGCAATGATGATGCCCTTGGTCAAGGCGAAGGCGGCGGCGGTGCTATAGATCTCGATGCTGATCTTTTTAATCTGCGCGGCGAGTTCGGGGCCCACAACCTTGACGACCTGCTCGTAACTGATGTTTTCGTCGTGCTCGCCGGCTTCGGCTTTGGCGGCCGGTGTGAAGATGGGCTCGGGCAGTTTTCCGGCGTTCTTCAGGCCCGCGGGTAGCGGTACGCCGCAGACGGCCTGGCTCTCCTGGTATTCCTTCCAGCCGCTGCCGGCCAGGTAGCCGCGCACCACGGCTTCGACCGGGATGGGCTTGAGGCGCTTGACCAGCATGGAGCGGTTCACGACCTGCGGCACCTCGGCCGGCGTGACCACGCTTTCGGGCGTCTCGCCTGTCAAGTGGTTGGGGCAGATGTGGCCGAGCTTGCCAAACCAGAACAGCGCCATCTGCGTGAGCAGCGCGCCCTTGCCGGGAATCGGCTCACCCAGGATGACATCGAATGCACTCAGCCGGTCGCTGGCCACCATCAGCAGCCTGTCTTTACCCACGGCGTAGTTATCGCGCACCTTGCCACGCGCGAGCAGGGGCAGGGAGGTCAGGGCGGAAGTATGGAGAGCAGGAACTGTCATCAATGGATCCATGTCAATTGAACCGGTGGCTCAGGAACGGCTTGGAGAATTGTGAGCCGTACTTGATGGAAGAAACGCTGGCAAGTGCCGGGTGCGAGAGCACGATGTCCGAGGGCGCCGCAGACCATTCGCCGGCGCGCTTGAATTCGGTCCAGTAGCTCAGGCTCGAAGGCGAGGAAGAAGCCGGCTCGATCCAGTATTTGCTGAGCTGCGCATTGCCATTGCTGAATTTGTAGATCACGCTGGCCGTGCCGGTGCGCGCGATGGCGGCTGCAATTTGCAGGTACCAGCCTTCGGAAACATCAGGCGGAACACCTGAAGGATTGATGGTCTTGTAGAAGGCTTCACCGGCCAGGATAGGGTGCTTACCCTCCGACTGTGCGATGCAGACGGCAGTGGATCCCGTCACGACAAGGTAGCCGGCATCGCGCTCATGGCCGTGGATCACTGTGGTTCCCCGCGGCAACGGAAGCTTCCAGTTACCCAGCACCGCCGTAGTGCTGCGCTCGGTCCAGGACGGCATGCAACGTTTCGCGGTGGCCCCAAAATTCTCGCGCGTCAGGGTCACGGTTTCGAACTGCCCGGACAACTGCATCTGGGCGTACGGCACGAAACCTGTTTTTTCGACGATCGGCCGCTGTGGCGCCGCACACGATGTGAGCAGCATGACAAACGGCACCAAAGCAGCCGCCCTAAGCGACACGAAGGAAAGTGGGAACACAGGCGCCCTCAAGTAAATGCCGCTTTTGCAGCCGGCCAACGCCGGCACTCGTTACGGATGCCTGTCGCGATAGCGTTGAAGTTTAATGCACGACCTGGGCGAGCTCGCCCTTGGCGTACTTGGCGGCCACGACCTGCAGGGCGTCACCCTTGATCTTGGCGCCCTGGCCTTCACAGCCGAATTCGATGTAGCGCTGCTTGCACAGGGCCTTGGCGGCTTCGCGGGCGGGCTTGAGCCACTCGCGGGCGTCGAATTTCTCGGGGTTTTCAGCCAGGAACTTGCGCACCGCGCCGGTCATGGCCAGGCGGATGTCGGTGTCGATGTTGATCTTGCGCACGCCGTGCTTGATGGCTTCCTGGATTTCCTCGACGGGCACGCCGTAGGTTTCCTTCATCTGGCCGCCGTACTGGCGAATGACAGTCAGCATTTCCTGCGGCACCGAGGACGAGCCGTGCATCACCAGGTGGGTGCTCGGGATGCGCTTGTGGATTTCCTTGATGCGGTCGATCGCCAGGATGTCGCCGGTGGGCTTGCGGGTGAATTTATAGGCGCCGTGGCTGGTGCCGATGGCAATCGCCAGCGCGTCAATTTGCGTGCGCTTGACGAAGTCGGCGGCCTGCTCGGGGTCGGTCAACAGCTGCTCGCGCGTCATGGTGGCGTCGGTGCCGTGGCCGTCTTCCTTGTCGCCCTTCATGGTCTCCAGCGAACCCAGGCAGCCGAGCTCACCTTCGACGGTAACTCCGTATTTGTGGGCCAGCTGCGAGACCTTCTTGGTCACCTCGACGTTGTATTCATAGCTGGCGATGGTCTTGCCGTCGGCTTCGAGCGAGCCGTCCATCATCACGGACGAAAAACCAAGGTCGATGGCGCCCTGGCAAACGGCAGGATTCTGGCCGTGGTCCTGGTGCATGACCAGCGGGATGTTGGGATACATCTCGATAGCCGCCTCGATCAGGTGTTTGATGAAGGGTTCACCGGCGTACTTGCGGGCGCCTGCGCTGGCCTGCAGGATGACGGGCGCGCCGGTCTCTTTGGCCGCTTCCATCACGGCTTGCACCTGCTCAAGGTTGTTGACGTTAAAAGCCGGAATGCCGTAGCCGTTGACTGCCGCATGGTCCAGCAGCTCGCGCATAGAAACGAGTGCCATGTGTGATATCCCCAGAAGTTAGAAAAACACTGCCAAAAGGCGGGTTCCTCGCGAGGGCCGTGCGGCGTAAAAGCCGCCTGGAAACGCCCGTAACCACGAAGTAACCGAAGCCTTGATTCTAACGTTTACCCGAATAGGGTGGGATAACCGAACTTGTGTCTGAATGCATGCCGTAACTGCTTGTAAGCGTTGCCCACCCCCGTCCAGGCTCACTGCGTGTAGCCTGTTCCCCCCTCAAGGGGGCGGCGCCTTGGGCCGGCGAAGCCGGACCCTTGGCCCCTGCTGGTGGAATACCCCGCTGGTTGCGCTCAAAGAACTCTTCAAGCCAGCATGAGCCGCGGGACTGGCTTTGCCAGACCGCAGGCGGGCGGCCCCCTCGGGGGGCAGGGAGCTACACGAAGTGAGCGACCGTGGGGGCCATATCTTTAAGCTACCCTGCAGATCTTCAGCATATTGGTGCCGCCCGGTGCGCCCATGGGTTCGCCGCAGGTGATGGCATAAATGTCACCGCTTTCGACGATGCCGCGTTTTTTCAGGTGGGCCTCGGCATCGCCGAGCGCGGTGTCGCGCTCGACACTCTGGTCCATCAGCAGCGGCCTGACATTGCGGTACAGCGCCATCTTGCGCTGGGTCGCCAGTTTGGGCGTCAGCGCGTAGATGGGGATATGGATACGGTGGCGGCTCATCCACAGCGCCGTAGAGCCCGAGTCGGTCAGCGCCACAATGGCTTTGCAACCCAGGTGGTGGGCCGTGAACAAGGCGCCCATGGCGATGGACTGGTCAATGC